>DASUQU010000139.1:0-2599 GCA_036280495.1 Thermomicrobiales bacterium
GAGGTCATACGGCTGGCGACCGCCGATGGAGCGCAGCAGGCGGCCGCGCAGTACGGTTATCGGCAAGTCGGGTTCACGAAGCTCCTCGACGCGGATGACCCGCGAGCGGTCGAAGGCAACTGGGAGGCCGACTCGGCGCCCTATCAGGCATGGTCCTAGGAAGGCGAATCGTGATTGCTGCTTTCACCCTGTCGCCGGGCGTGGCACAATGCTGAATTGATTCATCGCTCACCGCGTGGAGTACCCCGTGAAGGTCACCGAAGGTCTACAGATCATCCGTCAGCGCCTCGTCGAAAACGGAGCCACACCAGAGACGCTGGGCCTCGTCGATGCGATCGTGCAGCGAGCGGCGCTCCCGGCGGCGGCGGCCGCCTCGACGCCATCGCTCTTGCAGCTCGTACGCATGCTGGCGCGGTCACCGGTCGCCAGCAACAACATCGCCGTCTATAACGACCTGCTTCGCCTGGAGGAGGATCTGCAGTCGGCTGCGGCGCAGTATCACGAACGCGTCCAGGCGGAGGAATCGAAACCGATTCCGAAGACGAAGAAGCACTACAAGCAGCTCAAGGAGCGTGAGGAGCGGAAGAGTCGGACCTGACCTCGGATGACGAGACCCGAGATCGACACCAGACGGCAAGTCTAAGGCTGAGTCCAGTCGCGAGAAACCAATAAGGAGACGGAGTGATGGCCCAGGTCCTCGAGCGTGCCCAGGAGTTGCTCAATCCGGCGGAGATCATCCCCCGAGTGATCGGGCGGTACTCGCCGCTCCATATCGACCATGGCAAAGGGATCTACGTCTGGGACGTCAACGGCGAGCGCTACGCCGACTTCACCTCCGGTATCGCGGTCGTCAATACCGGCCATTGCCATCCCCGCGTAGTAGCGGCGATCCAGGATCAGGCTGCCCGGATCATCCACGCTCAGGCGAACATCCTGGCTCACTCGCCGATGCTGCGAGCCGCCAAGCTGTTGACGGAGACGACCGCGCCGAACCTCAATCAGGTCTTCTGGACCAATAGCGGAGCCGAGGCGACGGAAGGAGCGATCAAGCTGGCCAAGGTGGCCACCGGTCGGCCTGCCATCATCGCTTTCCGCCATGCGTTCCACGGTCGGACCCACGCCGCGATGGCGGTGACGTCGTCGCGGGTGAAGGTGCGCGGGCACTACGAGCCCTTGATTCCGAGCGTCTACCACGCACCGTTCCCCTACATGTTCCGCAGTCCCTACAAGGGTGCACCGGAGGACGCCGATCTCTATTACTTTGCCGAGCTGGAGGCGCTCTTCGATCAAATGGTCATGCCGGACGACGTCGCCGGCATCCTGATCGAAACCGTTGTCGGCGAGGGGGGCTATCTCGTCCCGACCAAGCGCTGGCTGAAACTGGTGCGGGAGCTGTGCGACAAGCACGGCATCATGTTGATCCTCGACGAGGTCCAGTCGGGGATGGGGCGGACCGGGAAGATGTGGGCCTACGAGCACTTCGACGTCGTACCGGACATCATGACGACGGCCAAGGGACTCGCCTCCGGGATGCCGGTGGCGGCGGTAGTTGCGGATCGCGCCCAGATGGACAAATGGGCGCCCGGCGCGCACGGTGGAACCTATGGCGGCAACGCGGTCGGGACCGCGGCCGCGGCGGCAACCTTTGAAGTAATGCGCGACGAAGACCTGCCCGCAAATGCCGCTCGCATGGGCGCGATTCTGATCGAGGGACTGCGCGAGATTCAGGCTGATCACCCGGTCATCGGCGATGTGCGCGGACTCGGGCTGATGGTCGCCACCGAGTTTGTCAATCCGGACGGGTCGCCGAATCCCGAGGCAGTCAAACAGGTCGTGGCGCGGGCCTTTGTAGACAAGACGCTGCTCATCACTTGTGGCACGTACGACCAGGCGATCCGCATCGTTCCACCCCTGGTGGTCAATGAAGAGCAGATTCGCGACTTCCTTGACGTCTATCGGCGGGCGGTGGCGTCCGTCGCCTGACGCTTCAGGTCGCAAGTTGGAGAAGGGGCCGGCGGTGAGCCGGCCCCTTCGTGTTCACGGCGTTCATCCGGCTCGGGAGGCTCGACTATCATTGTTGCGTCAGCTACTCGTCGTGTCATGCTGAGGAACAAAGAATTTCAGTTCACGAGAGCATTCGCTCGCGAACGACGAGATGCTTCGCCTGTCGGCTCAGAATGACACCAAATGTGCGAAAAGCGATAGTTGCTGAATAATCTTTCGGTTCGAGGATTCATCAGATGACCACCTTTCTGGACACGCTTGCCGATATCGAGAACCGCTACAACGAGCTTGAACAGTTGATGGCCGATCCTACGGTCACGGCAGATCACGTGTGCCTCCAAGAGATCGGCCGCGAGCGGGCGGAGCTGGATGGAGTCGTGACCGCGTTCCGCCAGCTGCGTGATACAGAAGCGGCAATCGCGGATACCGAGGCGTTGGCCGCCGACCCGGATCTGGCCGATCTTGTCGCCGAGGAGTTGCGTGCACTGCGCGATCGTCACCAGTCGTTGATGGCGCAGGTGCGCACCTTGCTCATTCCAAAGGATCCCAACGACGACAAGAACGTCATCGTCGAGATCCGGGCCGGAACCGGTGG
>DASUQU010000140.1:0-10394 GCA_036280495.1 Thermomicrobiales bacterium
AACAGCTGAGTTGCCCGGGATCGCGGTCGTAGTTCTCACCGCGTCAGAGGACGACGCCGATCTCTTCGAAGCGGTGAAATCAGGCGCCCAGGGATTCCTGCCGAAGGATCTCGAAGCAACTCGGTTTTTCGAGCTGCTGGAAGGGGTTACCCGAGGCGAGCCGGCGCTCACGCCGAGCCTCGCGCGCAAGGTCCTCGGCGCGTTCGCCCGCCCCGAATCCGGTCCAGCGCCACAACCCGCCGACGCGTTGACGACGCGGGAGCGAGAAGTGCTCGAGCTCCTGGTCCAGGGGATCACCTCGAACCGAGAGCTGGCCGAGCGCCTCTTCGTCAGCGAGAACACGATCAAGTACCACCTGCGCCACATTCTCGACAAACTGCACGTCCAGAACCGGGCCCAGGTGATCGCCTACGCCCTCCGTCACGGACTCGTGGAGCGTCCGGCCTCGGACTCCTCCTAAACAGTTCACGCTCGGAAGCTCCGCGTCGAGAAGTCATATCGCGATGCCCACCCGTTCGGGTGGGAGCGGAACCACCCCATGACCCGGTATCCGAACTACCCAGTGCACCGGGGTGATGCCGGCTGCGTGTCTCTACGCTGATAGCAGAGAGTTGCCCACAGCTCTCGACACGAAGGGAGGAGCAGCATGAGCGCCGTCGCGGAACGTCCAATCACCATGACCGAGGTGCTTCGTCGACCAGCGACCGAGAAGGACGCGTGCGCCCTGGCCCTCAGCTACCTGCGCTGGGCCTCGTCGTGCTGGCGGGGCGATACGCTCGCGCCGGTATTCGCGACCCAGTTGGGGGAGTACTGGTGCCCTGCACTGCCGACAATGCCGGCGGGCCAAGCTGATGCGATCAGCCCGCACGGTGCGGGTGGACGCGGTATCCACTGGTATCACACGGACGACGAAGTTCTCGGATACATCCCGGGAGGGGCTGGCGGCTACCAGGTGCCGGTATCGGCCATCCCACAGCTCGTTCGTTGCACCCACACGCGTCCGTGCACGACTCAGGGCAGCCGGGCCTTTGAATCCGGGAAGCTTCGTCCTCAACAGCGGAGATACTCGGTACAATAAGAGCAGACAAACCAGGAAAAACTGAAGATGGAAGGAGGCCGCGATGCAGTTGACGAATCGCGAGTTGTGGACCCTGATCCACGGGATGGGGCTGGGAGCGCTCTTCCTCCTGGCGTTCGCTGGCGGCTTGGCTGAATTCTATTCTCTTCGACCAGAGTGGTTGACCGCCGCCGGCATTCGCGAGCGGATCAGTCGCGTCGATGTCGGCACCGTCTCCATGGCCGTCGTCGCCTGGCTGACGGTCATCACCGGGACCTGGATCGTCTACCCCTGGTATCGCGCCCGGCCACCAGAAGGGACGACCGATCTGGAGCCCTTCCCGCGCTCCTACTTGCTGGCCAACGAGCACCTGGCGGAGTGGCACCACTTCGGGATGGAGTGGAAGGAGCACATCGCCTGGATCGCGCCGTACCTGGCGACGGTCGTGGCTTTCGGCGCCGTCTATTACGGGCGACGACTCGCCTACGAGCCAGCGGTACGCCGGCTGCTGATCTGGGTCTTCGTGGCCGCGTTCGTCATCGCCGGGATCGCCGGCCTCTTCGGGGCGCTCATCACGAAGGCCGCCCCGATCCTCTAGCGGTCATCGCTTGCGCAAACGGGGGACCGTCATGATTGACAATGCTGAGCGTGTCGACATTCTTGTGAACGAGCGAGACGTCCTCGTTGGGGACGAGACGGCGGTGGCGAAGCCGGATGGACCGCTGGCAGCGGTCTTGCTGGCGGCGGGCATCGGGTCTTTCGCGCTGGGGCTAGTCACAACGCTGGCCGAGGCTAGCACGGGGTTCCGTGAGCGTCTGATCCTTGATGCTGGCGTGGGGCCGCTTTCCGGCAAGACCGTATGGGCGACTGTCGTCTTCGCGGTCGCCTGGGTGGTGCTGCACGTCATGTGGCGCGAGCGCGACCGGATGTTGCGCGCGGCCACCATCGCTTTTGTCGTGCTGACACTGTTGGGGCTGCTGGGCACCTTTCCGATCTTCTTCCAGACGTTCGCCCCGGAGTAGTCCACAAGGCGCCTCCGGGGTCTTGCCACGATCCGAGCGACGCGAACTAACGCCTCCGGGTCGTCGGCGTCACGCGCTGTGGCCGGCACGATCGCTGAGGACTGAGCTCATCAGCGGGTTCCCGTCACTGCCCGCACTAACCAGCACCGCGGCCGGGTTGTGGCAGGACATCCCGGCCACACTGTCTTACCACGCATCGCCTACCCGTCCGGGTAGGGATGAGCCTACCCCCCGGGAACACCCGAACTACCCCCCGTGCTGGGGCGCTTCGCTCCGATCGCGCCTACCCTGCTACTAGAGCCTTCAGGTGGTCGTTGCAGTGGAGCACGAGGTGACCTGGGTGGCCTGAAACACCGATCGCTTTCGCTCTGTTGACCCGGTCAGATGGACACCTTGGAGGCCACCGATATCCCGTTCGCTGCGGGGTCAGGAGGTGGGTCATGACCAAGCTGAGCACGTGTGGAGCCGAGGCGTGGCCGGTCAGCCACGCGGGTAGGGACGGGCGGCGAAGTCTGGAGACGATCGTCGTCATGAGCGACCACGCGGACGGCCGAGGAGCGGTGCACCTGACGGCGGACCAGGCCCTCTACGTCCAGAGTCGGCTCTCGCAGATCGCCGTCACGTTCCTCCCTCACCATCGGTGCGATGGAGCGCACCCGCACCGCCAGGCGACGAAGCACCCGGATGGGCCCGTGGTCCACACACTGGCCCGGTGCGGTGCCGAGGCATGGCCGGTCGTCAGCGAGGATGCGGGACGACTGCCCGACTTGGAGAAGGTCGTCGTTGAGAGCGACCGCCCGGACGGGCGAGCCGCGGTCCACCTGTCCCCCGAGCAAGCGCTCTACGTCGAGGAGCGCCTGACCCACATCACCCTGGACTTTCTGCATGACAAGGGTTGGGGTGGCGAGGACGCTCGGAGCCAGTGAGCAGTGGCGTAGAGGCGACCTGACGATCACTTGACCGGCCGCACAAGTCTAATTGGGCGCTTTGGAATTGGAGTAAGAAGCCGGCGCGTGCCGGCTGACGCAGGAGAGGAGGCCGGTGATGACGGAGACCACCGAGCAATCCTGGACGGAAACGATCAGCGCCGAGGGAGGTGCACTCCTGGAGGAGGTTTCGCGGCTCGTCCATGAAGGCAACGTGCGACGCATCGTCATCAAGCAGAGAGCGGACACGGTCGTCGAGTTCCCCTTGACGGTTGGGGTAGCGGGAGCGCTCATCGCCCCGTGGCTCGCCGCCGCTGGCGCGATTGCAGCCCTTATCACCGACTGCTCGATCGAGGTTGAGCGTGTCGGCGAAGCGCCAACTGAGATGAAGAGCGACCAGGCGGCCGCCTAGCGGCCGCCATGAGCACGCAGAAAGGAACGGCCATGTGGGACATGGGTCACGGCTGGGGCTGGTGGATGGGCCTCGGCTCGATCTGGATGGTGGGAGTCTGGGCGATCATCATCTGGGCCGTCCTCACCCTCATAGCCCGGTGGAGTGGCGAGCAGGAGCGCGCCCGAGAGAACGCGGGCACGGCGCTGGAGATCGTCGAGCGCCGGTATGCCCGCGGGGAGCTGAGCGACGAGCAGTACGAGGCGATGCGGGCCCGCCTGAGGCTGGCCGCGTAGAGCAATTGGCAGTCTCGCGTCCACCAAGAACGGTGTAATTGGGAATCGGTCTCCGGAGGCAGTGCCACCTCCGACTTCCCCCGCCGACCCTATGTTGGATAATTAGTGAAGTGACGTTCGGTGCCACCATGGGACGCCCACCAGGTCAGTCCATGATGAGCAATGTGGGACGACGAACGCGACTGATGACGCGAGGCTCATGGCCCTTCCTGGGCCTGCTTGTGGTGCTGGCGTTCCTCGGCCATGACGCCCTCATGATGGCTCCAAGTCCGGCACTGGCGGCGGAAAGACCATCACTCGCGCGCACGACCCTTGAGACTCACGCGTCGGCCCCACATGCGCATGGCTGCGACATTGGTCGGCCTGCTGCGTTGAAGGCCCCGGAGGTCCTATCGCTCGAATCGACGACGTGCGTGATCATTCGTCATCCTGTCTTGCTCCTACCGGCTGGCCTTCCCTCACACGTGTCCGTTCCTCAAGCGCGTTCGCCCACGGCTCAGCGGGCCGTGCTGCAGGTCTTCCGCATCTAGGCCGTCCGTCACAACCCCGTTCCCACTGACACCGGTCGGTTGGGATCGTAGTGCCCCCATGGCTGGTCATGGGGGGCTGATGGAGGGCTTTCGCAATGTATCGCATCCCGTTTCTGCCGATCATCACTGCTGCATTGGCGATGATCCTAGCGATGGCCATGGTGCCGGTGCATCTCACCGCCGCACAGACACCAGCGGCCGATCACGAGCAACATCATCCTGGCACGCCGGAAGTCGGCGCCGCCAGCGATCCGTGCGTTGCTACCGCACTGACCCCAGCGGCCGGCATGTCTCAGACCGGGATGATGACTGGGACCCCCTCAATGGGGGGCGGCAGCGCGGGCCCGATGGGCCAATTCGACCTGATGTTCATCGACATGATGATTCCCCACCATACCTCGGCGGTCGCAATGGCCGAGGTGGCGCTGCCACGGGCGGAGCATCCCGAGTTGCGCGCACTTGCCGAGGCCATCATCGCGAGTCAGAGTGCTGAGATCGAGCAGATGCAGGCCTGGCGGGAGCAGTGGTTCCCGGGTGCCCCCGCAATGCCCATGGAGCAAATGGGCGGCATGATGGGTGGCATGATGGGCGAGATGATGGGCGGCGAGATGGGCCAAATGATGGGGGAGATGATGCCGAGCGGCATGATGCCCGGCGCCATGATGGGCACCCCAGGGGTGATGCCTGGAGCCGCCAGCCGCGGCCAGGGCTCGATGGTGGGCATGGAGCAGGAGCATGCCCGCCTCTGCGCGACGACCGAGGACTTCGATCTGGTCTTCATCGACGCCATGATTCCCCACCACCAGATGGCGGTCATCATGGCCACAATGGCGACGATGCGGGCCGAACACCCGGAATTGCAGACGTTGGCGCAAACCATGGTCGATGACCAGCAGCGAGAGATCGAGCAGATGCAGACGTGGCGCACGGCCTGGTCGGGTGCGGCCACCCCGGCGAGTTGACCCCCACCTTGGCCGTGGTTCACCCGAGAGGAGGACCGTCATGCAGCGCCATTTTCGCGACGTCCGGTTTTGGCTGATCATGGGTGCTACCGCCTTGATCGTTCTCACGGCGCATGGTGGCGAGCGCACCCGGGTAAGTGCCCACGAGGCTGCCACACCAACGCCCTATCACGAGGGCGTGCCGAGTGCGGCCGCGACTCCGCACGCGAAGGCCCCTCAGCGCTATCCGCTACCGAGTCCCGAAGACCGAGCCAGCGCCGATGCCATGGCCGCTGGAGCCACGGCCATGATCGAGATGGCGCAGGTCATGGACGAGGCGGCAGCGCTTCTGCTGAACGCGAACGACCCGCAACTGCAGGAGTTGGGTCAGCACTGGGTGCTCGATGCCCAGGCGCTGCGCCAGTAGGCGGCCTGGATGGTGCTCTCTGCCACGGCCGCCGACATGATCCATGACCCGGCCACCGCCCATGAACTCAACGCCTGGAATCTGAAAGGGAACGGCCTAGCGATGACCGGCGAGGGTCAGGCTATGGTCGAGCACGGTCAGGCGATGGCCACCCAGGTCGCGCAGTTGAGCGAGACAGGTGCGCTCACGCCGGAGACCGCTGATCAACTCGTGGCCGCCAGTGAGGAACTGATCACCACCGGTGAGACCCTGGGCCGTGATGGGCAGCGCATGCAGGAGACCGCCGATCAGATGCTCGCGTTGATCGGACAGTGAGCTGGCATGCGAGCACGAGAAAGGCAAATCTCATGAAATCGGGAATAACGACCGTGTCCCACGGGATCTACGGAGCGTCACTGTCACGACGGAAAGCACTCGGTCATCTTGGTGCGGGGACGCTGATGGTCGGAACGCTAGTGGGCCCCGGTATGCAATCGACCGCGGCGCAAGCCACGCCTGCTGCTGGTTCGATCGAAGCCGCCGCGCGGCAAGCGATCGAGGCGATCAACGAAGCGATGACTACCGGCGAGACGAGCGGCCTCGATGTGATCTTTGCTCTTGATGTGGCCGGCCACCCGCCACATCGCTCCCTGGTGACCGGCGAACTGTTCTCGCACGATCTGAAAGGGCTGAAGGCGGGCCTCGCTGACATCCATCTGTTCTTCCCGGATGCCGCAATCACGATTGATGACCTGATCACCAGCGACGATACGGTCGCGGCGAGGATCACGTTCCGTGGCACGCTGGACATGGCTGTCGTTGGGGTGGAGGAGGACGCGATTCAGACCCTGGAGATCGGCGGGCTCCTCTATGGGCAGATCAGGAATGGCCAGATCACCGAGTTCTGGGCGTACTTCGATCCGTCGGCCTACGTCGACCTGGTCCAGGTCCTGTCGTCCACCCCAATGGCGACCCCGGCAACGACACATGGGCATGACATTGGTACGCCAACGGGTAGCACGCAAGCTGGCGGGGAGCCGATTGCGGTGACCATGACCGAGTTCAGGGTTGACCTCGCGCCCGCAACGCTGCAGGCGGATCGGCCGTACACCTTTGTCGTCACTAATGAAGGAACTGTTCCGCACGAGTTCGTCATCGAGCGGCTGGGTGCCACGCACGAGCCCTTGGTAGCCGGCGATCAGATGGCCATGGTCGAGGGGATCGTCCCGGGGGAGAGCCGAACGCTCACGTGGACCTTTGCCGAACCCGATTCCTACCAGCTTGCCTGCCACGCGCCGGGGCACTACGAGGCGGGCCAGGTCCTCGTCATCGAGGTCGCGGACTGAGTTGCCGAGTCGGTGCAGACCGCTGGCAACGGGCGCCAGTGTTGAATTAAGGCGGACACCATGCGCTTGAACGGCGGGCAGCGCCAGATCCGAAGGGTCGTACGAGGAAGGCTGCTATGATCCATGAGCTCCACCCTGACGAGATCGAGTCTGTGCTGCACCGGCATCACGTGGGACGGCTCGCATGTGTACTCGCCGGTGAGCCGTACCTCGTGCCGATTACCTACACCTACCAGGACGGATTTATCTACGGGCACACGCTCCCAGGACAGAAGCTCGATGCTATGCGCGCCGAGCCGCGCGTCTCCTTCGAAGTCGACGAACGGTGGGAGACCGACACCTGGCGCAGTGTAGTGGTGCGTGGAGTCTTCGAAGAGCTGACGACGGAGAGCGATCGGGAAGTGGCGAGTGCCGCGTTGCACGGGGCCTATCCGGACGCCTCTCGTAAGATGGAGGAAGGTGTCCTCTTCCGCATCCGGCCCACCGCGACGACAGGGCGTGCCGTTCAGCGATCCGAGCTGTTCTCCCATATTCCGGAGGTCGAGCGTCCACTCCAGGGAATCGATCTGCGCGTCGGTGACAATGGGAATTTCCCTCAGAGAGACGACGTCTAGTGCTGCGAACACCCCCGCCTGGGGTTCTAGTGTCGGTTGAGCGTTAGCGGCCGGCCCTACACCAAGTAGGTTCCCAAGCACTCGCTTCAGGCGAGCCTTCGTCCCACTCGGCCGCGAGGGTCGGGATCTCGCCGTCGACTCGTACGACGTGCCGGGGAAGTCTCGTGGTGCCGCCTCGGTGTAGTTATCTGCCAGGGTTACCAGATTGACGGTCGCCCCATGCGCAGCTCGGGTGGCATCCCCACTGGTCGGTGCTCCAGGTCGAGCACGTCGTCGCTCATCACTGTGTCACGACTGCGGCCCCAATAGCCAGCGACCACCCGTCGGGGTAGGGTCAGAAACTACCTGGCGGGATGGGGGTTTATGCACTCTCCGACCCTATGCTGGAGTCTGAAGCGGTGGCGATTGGTGCCATTCTCATCGGGCTCGATCCGCGAGCTGGACTTCGGCCACCGCCCAGCTCGACCGCACGCCGATCGAACCCCGTTCGATGCGGAACAGCGAGGTGATGGAGATGAAAGTCGAGCAAGGGAAGCGCTTCGGCGCAGCGGATCGTACCACCGTGATCGTGGTCGGGGTCGTCCTCGCGCTCTTGCTGGTCGGCCTCCTCGGCGGGGGCATGATGATGGGGCCGGGGATGATGGTCACTGGGCCGCTGCTCGTCGTCGCGGGCGTGCTGCTAGTGGTCTGGCTCGTCGGCGGCGGACGGCTGTCCAGCACGGATGCGGCCGCGGGCGGTGCGGGCGGTGATGGCGCCCAGGCCATCCTCCGCGAGCGCTACGCCCGGGGCGAACTGACACACGAGCAGTACGAGCAGATGCGCCGCGATCTGGGCTAGGCCGCCGCGGCGGAGCGTGCCGACGCCACATCCGGGCGTCGGCACCGGCTTCCGCGACCGGGGGCCGCAGGCAGTCACCGCCATGGTCGAGCTACAGCGCGAAGGGATCCTCGCGGTCCCTGCGCGTCGCTATGAGGCCACCCTTCAGGGTAGGGGTGCAAACTACCCCGTGTGGCGGGGCGCTGCTCGACCGTCGGTCCTAGGCTAGATCAGGGCGAGGTGCGGCTCCGCTCGCTTCGCACCCCCGAGTGACAATACCAAGACGTTCCCAAGCCAAGCGGAGCAGGAAGGAGCGGTCCTGTCATGGCGACACCGATGGCATTACCCAAGCAGGGGGAATCACCGCACACGGCACAGCGGCGCGAGCGGATGAAGCGCGTCGTCGTCGATCACTTCGGCGGGCCCGAGGTCTTGCGGGTGGTGGAGGAGGACGTCCCCCGCCCAGGAACGGGCGAGGTCCGGGTCCGGGTCCTGGCCGCAGGCGTGTCGTTCACCGATGCCCTGCTGCGCGCCGGGACGTACCTCGGCGGGCCAAAGCCGCCGTTCACACCCGGCTACGAACTCGTCGGCGTCGTCGAGGAGCTCGGCCCCGGGTGCTCGAGGCTGCGGGCGGGGGACCGCATCGGCGCACTGACCGTGTGGGGAGCCGACGCGGAGCGCGTCTGCGTGCCGGAGCAGTATGCGGTCGAGGTGCCTGAGGACCTCGACCCAGCAGAGGTTGTGAGCCTCATCTTTCCGTACATGACCGCCTACCAGGTGCTGCACCGGACGGCCAGGGTGCAGCGCGGCGAGACGATGCTCGTGCATGGCGCGGCTGGCCGGGTGGGCACTGCCGCGCTCGAGCTGGGAGCGGCGGCCGGGCTTACCCTCTACGGCACCGCTTCGGCTCGCGACCGTGCCGCAGTCGAGCGGCTCGGCGCGGTGGCGATCGACTATCGGAACGAGGACTTCCTGGCGCGGGTGCGCGAGCTGACCGGCGGCGAAGGTGTGGACGTCGTGCTCGACGGGATTGGTGGCATGGTGTCGCTGCGCTCGTTCCGCGCGCTGCGGGTCGGCAATCCAATCACGGGGGATCCCGGCGGACGGCTCATCATGATCGGCAACTACAACACGCTAGCGCAGGGGCGCAAGAGCTGGCGAGGGTGGCTTGCGTGGTGGGCGGCGACCGCGGTCGTCGTGCTCTGGGGCACGCTCTCACCCCGGCGGCGGGTGATGGGCTATCGGGTCCAGCAGCTGCGCATCCCCCACCAGGATTGGTTCCGTGAGGACTTCCGCGCGCTGCTCGAGTTGCTTCGCGAGGGCAAGATCCATCCGGTCGTGGCCGAGCGCCTGCCGCTGTCTGAGGCGCGTCGCGCGCACGAGATGCTCGAGAGCACGGCGGCGACGGGAAAGCTCGTGCTCGTGCCATAAGCTGACGGGAACACCCCGAGCGTAAGCGGCCGGGCTGGGCCAGAGAGGAGAATCACCCATGGACACCAGCGTGACCCGGCGTTCATTGCTGGGCACTGCCGCGGTGGGAACGATCCTGGACGTGCCAGATGCGGATCGACAGCCATCATCCAAGTCGGCCGCGATCGACCGCGGCGACTTCTCCCCGGCGCGGCTGGAGCGCATGCAGGTAGCCCTGCGAAGGCACGTTGAAAGCGGCGTGCTTCCTGGCCTCGTCGCGCTCGTCTCCCACCTTGGCCGGGAGCACGTGGAGACGATCGGCACGATGGCCTTCGGTGGCGACGTGCCGATGCGACGTGACACGATCTTCCGGCTCGCCTCGATGACCAAGCCGATGACGGCGGTCGGGGCGATGATCCTCGTGGAAGAGTGCAAGCTCCGGCTGGACGATCCGGTCGATGAGTGGCTGCCGGAGTTGGCCAACCGCCAGGTCCTGCGCACGATCGAGAGCCCACTCGACGATACGGTGCCCGCTACGCGCCCGATCACGTTGCGTGATCTCCTCACCTTCCGCTCGGGCTACGGGGAGTTGGGCTTCGTCGCGCCGACCAGTCCCCTCCTGAAGGCGATGATGGAGG
>DASUQU010000141.1:0-5334 GCA_036280495.1 Thermomicrobiales bacterium
AGGGATTACCGCAGAGGAATTCCTGTCGGCTATTCTGACCGAGGGGTTGTACGAAGCCTTTCTTGAGGTCAATGTGCAAAAGAGCCAAGCCGCGGGGTATCCACTTAAAGCGGGACATCTCATAACATCAGCCACTTCGCACGCTGGCCTGATCTCGTTGTCGCGGCCGAGGCAAGGCCTCGATGTGAGATAACACGGTTTCAAAGAGATCCGGAAACGATCGGCTAAAAAACCGAGACGCCGGGGTTGTGCCATCCGCGGCGCGACAGTCGAAGTTATGTAGGACCGTCCACACCTGGTATCGCCGCTTGGGCAACCCCCGATGATTGTGATGCATTTGTGACAAATAGCCGTTGCGCCCCTCCACAGCCGACGAGGCGCGGGCAAAGACCTGCACCCGGAGGCGCGCCCACGACTGCCAATCCGTCAGCACCTGGCGAGCCAGCTGTTGGGTGATCGCGTGCGTGTCAAAGGCGGTGCGTACCGCCTCCAGGGCCTGCACCATCTTGGCCTTTCTGCGCGGACAGCGTGTATGGGCGACGTGGTGTTCCCAATAGACCAGCGGCAAGAGGCACTCTTGCACCCACTGTCTCCAGTGGGGCGACAGGTCGAAGGGCGCCACATCCTGCCACACTCCTTGCCACCAGAAGTCGACCAAAGCGGCCAAGGCCGGTATCTGCTTGCGGACTTTCTGCATGGTGCGGTGTCGTGCGGGCAACTGCTGGCGTGTGGCCAAGGCTTCGATCGCCTCCACTGCTGCGTACAACCGGCGTGCTACTTGGTCGGATGTCTGAGGAGTCGAGTCGGTGATGCGGAACGGATGCAGGGTGAGCGAGAGCGTCTCCAGGTGGTGGCGATACGTGTGTTGCACCTCTTCCCAGCGCGCCACCTCGGCTTGACTCACCGCCACCAACGCCGTGGCTGCTGGAGTCTCACCGTCCTTGTGAGACTTTTCCTGGCGTCGGCCCAGGGCCTCTGTGGCTTTCGTGAGGTCCTGGTGCGCTTGTCGTAGGTGGCGGCCAATGGCAAGTGAATAGCCCTTGATGAGTTCATGGACGACATGGAAAAAATCCGGCATGCTCAGGCACTCCAAGCCTTGTTCGGCGAGCTGGATCAAGGCCTGGGCGCGGTCACTCACCATATACAGCACTCCAGTGCCAAGCGCCTTGAGCCGTTCATCTACCAACGCCTTCCACGTGGCATAGGTACGATCGTCCGCCACCTCTTCCAGGAGCAGATAGCCGGTGGCGAGGTCCATGAAGACCAGGATCATGCGTTCCAAGAAGGTTTCATCCACCGCCCCAATGATCTCTCGCACCGTGCCGCTCGCACACCCGTCCTGCTCCCAGCTTGCCGCCGTCTCCAGCAGCGCGGCCTCCAACGCCTGCATCACCCCACGTAAGGCTGACGGTGAACACCCCACCTGCGTCTCCAGATGCAGACGCGCGAAAAACTCGCTCATCGTGTCCAGCCCCACCCCGCGCTTGAGGCCAAACGTATAGAGCGTGGCCACTACGAGGCGCGTCAACCACTGCCGGCCCTCTTCCGTTTCCCACAACCAGGACTCTGGATGGCGGTTGCGACGCTCCATTGCGTGCTGGAGGCGATGGACACTGCTCTTCGACAGCCCGGTCTGCTGGGCAATGCGGCGCACGCCCTGTCTGCCGTAGTCACACAGGTACTTGAAAACCCGAAGACTTTTGTCCCAAAATCCCATGGCGGTCTGTGCTCTGAAGGGTGACTGAACTCATAGCCGAATTCAGGCCTTCAGCGTACATGACCGACACTAACGTGTCTCGCCTTAAGCGGATACCTCTTTTGTTGAATTGAACCGAATACAGGGAGGTTTATATGTTTAGCCATTCTATCAACACCGCTCTTATTGCCGCGCTCATTTTCTCGCTCTCTTTGGCGGGGGCTGCCGCCGCCCAGAGCAATACCAGTCTAGGGACAGGCGCGCTTCAGAACAACGCTACGGGCAGCTATACGCGAGCCGCCGACCTGATCGTGATCGGTGATATTTATACCATGGACGCCGCGGCACCGAAGGCGGAGGCGATCGCGGTTGCCGGGGGGCGGCTGGTGTTCGTCGGCGACGCTCGTCGGGCGCGCGCCTTGCTGCGTCGGGGCGGCCGCACGATCAAGCTCGCGTCGGGGCAGAGTGTGTTGCCGGGGTTCGTCGACTCACACGTGCACATGATCGAGGGGGGGCTGCAGCTGAACGATTGCCCGATCCAGCCGCCGGAGCCGAAGAGCAAGGCGGAGCTGGCCGCGAAGATCGAGGCCTGCGCCGCCGCCCTACCACCAGAGAAGGCCTGGCTCATCGGCAACGGCTGGCCCGCCGCACTGTTCGACCCGCTCGGTCCGCGCAAGGAGGAGCTCGACGCGCTCGTTCCCGACCGGCCGGCGGTGATCTACGAGGACAGCGGGCACTCCGCCTGGCTCAACTCCGCCGCACTCCTGGCCGCCGACATCGGCCCCGACACGGAGGATCCGCCGAACGGCCGCATCGAGCGCCAGCCGGGCAGCCGCGAACCGTCCGGTACGTTACGCGAGCAGCCCGCGATGGACCTGGTCATGGACCACATGCCGCGGAGGACAGCCGAGGAATACGCGGCTGCACTCGCGGTCGGGCAGCGAGAGCTGCACAAGGTCGGCATCACGCTCGTGCAGGATGCCCAAGTCGAACCGCCCTTCCTGCAAGCCTATCACGCCGCGGCGATGTCAGGGGTTCTGACCATGAAGGTGGTCGCGGCGCAGGAGACCAATCCGCGCCGCGACCTAGCCTCGCAGGTCGATGACATGATCGCGCGACGCGAGAGTTTGTCCGCCGGTCGCCTCACCGCCAGCAGCGCCAAGATCTTCCTCGATGGGCAGATTGAGGGGCGCACGGCGGCGCTGCTCGAACCGTACGAGGGGAGCGACGACCGCGGCACGCCGAACTGGTCCGCGTCGGCACTCACCGAGATCGCGCGGCGCCTCGACGCCGCCGGCTTCCAGATCCACATGCACGGCATCGGCGACCGTGCGATCCGCGAAGGGCTCGACGCGCTTGCCGCCGTGCGCGCGGCGCACGGCCCATCCGACCTTCGCCACCATATCGCGCATCTCCAGCTCGTCGATCCCGCCGACATCCCGCGCTTTGCCGAGCTCGGCGTGTTCGCCAATTTTCAACCCTTCTGGATGTTTCGCGATTCGTCATTCGAGAGCGTCGAGCCGCTGATCGGGCCGGAACGCGCGGAGCAGCTGTACGAGATCCGCTCGTTCGAGCAGGCTGGGACGCGCATCGTCGCGGGCAGCGACTGGCCGGTCTCGACCGCGAATCCGCTTCTCGCAATCCAGGTCGGCATGACCCGCCGCGACCCGATGGATGCCGGCGCTTCGGTCTGGAACCCGGCGCAGCGTGTTTCACTCGATACGCTGCTCAGGGCCTATACGATCGAGGGGGCCACGCTGAACCATCGCGAGCGGGACACCGGATCGCTCGAGGTCGGGAAGGCCGCCGATTTCATCATTCTCGATCGCGACCTGTTCGCGATCCCGCCCGAGGACATCGGCGAGACGCGGGTGCTCGCGACCTTCGTCGACGGCGTGCAAGTGCATGCCGCCGGCGACTGATGTACCGAGTCGTCCGTCTTCCGTGGGCTGTGCTCGCCGGTCACCGTGCTGGGCATCTTCGATGGGGCGGCGCATGCCAGCGGTCAGTCGCCCGACGTGCCAACCCTAAAGACCTCCCGAAGAAAGTGGGGTGATATCGTACATTCCCGCCTATACAGCTCAGTAGGGAGGAGCAGCACGGCGGAGCACGGCGCGACTGTGGCTGGTACTGGACAGGCGTCGCAGGATGGGGTAGGGTAGCGCCTCAGGGGTGCCCTGGGGTGCAGGCCCCGGGACGGACGGCTGAGAAGCGTTGATTGACGCGTCACCTGTTCCCCAGATGACCAACAGGCTGTTCATTAGGGCAATGGAGATCCTACACATGCCACCCATGGAACGTCCTTTTACACCAGCGCAGGAAGTGGCGCAGCTGGACACCGTCCATGCCGATCGGTCGGCATGGTCGCTGACGCGGCGAGGGCTGCTCGGGTCTGCCGCGGCCGCCGTCGTGGCGACCGCGTTGCCGACACCGGCCGCCGCGGCACGCTCCGTGCACGACGGCTATGACGCCGTCGTCGTTGGTGCCGGTTACGCCGGCTTGGCCGCCGCGCGTCGTCTCACCTTGGCAGGTAAATCCGTGCTTGTCCTCGAGGCGCAAGACCGCGTCGGCGGCAGGACGCTCAACCACACCATCGGTGGCGGCGCGATCACCGAACTCGGCGCGGGCTACGTCGGACCGACCCAGGACGAGCTCTTCAAGTTGGCCGACCACTACGGCGTGGGGACCTTTCCCGTCTATAACATCGGCGACAATGTCTACTTCACGGACGGACAGCGCTTCCGCTATCCGTTTGGCGGCGTTCCCCCTGACCCGGCCTTGGTCCACGATCTCGCACAAGTGGGTGCCAAGCTCAATGCGATGGCACGAGAGGTCCCACTGGACGCCCCCTGGCTTGCCGCCAATGCGCCGGACTGGGACGGCCAGACGTTTCAGACGTGGAGAGATCAGCACTTCCAGACCGAGGTGGCGCGGCAGTTTTTCGATGGGGTCCTCCATGCGCTCTGGGGCTTCGAGGCGCGCGAAGCGTCGCTGCTCTACGTCCTCTTCTACATCGCGGCCGCCGGGAACGAGAGCACCCCTGGGACACTCCAGCGCTTGGCTGGCGCCCAGCAGATTCGCCTCATTGGTGGCACGCAGGGACTGGCGCTGCGCATCGCGCAGGATCTCGGCCCGGCCGTGGTCCTCTCGACTCCGGTGCGGCGGATCACCTACGACGCGGCAGGAGTCCAGGTAGACGGCGACACGATGAGCGTCAGAGCAAGGGCGGTGATCGTGGCCATTCCCACGCCCCTAGCCGGCCGGATCATCTATGACCCGCCGCTGCCCTTCATGCGCGATCAACTCACCCAGCGCATGCCCCTCGGGGCGTACATCAAGACCGAGGCGATCTACGATCGTCCGTTCTGGCGCGACGACGGGCTCACCGGGCAGGCCCAGTCAACCGAAGGTCCCGTCAGGATCACGATCGAAGGCTCTCCGCCGAGCGGCCCTGGCATTCTGGTGGGCTTCATCGGCGGAGACGACGCACGCATCTTGGGCCAGCGCTCGGCTCAGGAGCGGCAAGAGGCGGTGCTGCAGAGCTTCGCCAAGTTCTTTGGGCCCAAGGCGCTGCAGCCGCGGGACTACCTCGACATCAACTGGGCTGAGGAACCCTTCTCGCGCGGCGACCCTGTGCC
>DASUQU010000142.1:0-20153 GCA_036280495.1 Thermomicrobiales bacterium
TGGCGGATGCGCTACGTTGCCGGAGCGCATCGCGAAGAGGGCTGCATCTTTTGCAATCGCCTGGCCGAACAGGACGACGTCCAGTCGCTGATTGTGCACCGTGGCGAGCGCGCGTTTGTCATCATGAACCTCTATCCGTACAACACAGGGCACCTGATGATTGTGCCGAATGTGCACGTCGCCTCGCCGGAGGACGCCGAGCCCGAGGCAATGCGGGAGATGGCCGAGCTGCGAGGACCGGTGCTGCGTGCGCTTCGCCGAGCGTTGTCGCCCGACGGGTTCAATCTCGGACTCAACGTCGGGGCAACGGCCGGTGCGGGGGTCACAGACCATCTCCACGAGCACGTTGTCCCGCGATGGCAGGGAGACGCAAACTTCATGCCGATCCTCGCCTCGACGATGGTCATGCCGGAACTGATCCCGGTGACGTACGCCAAGATTCGGGCGGAGCTTGCCGCCGAGCTGACATCCGGCAATCGGGCCACCACCCTCGTGATCTTGGGTGACCAAACGCAGGTGCTCATCGATGCCACCGGACGCTTGCCCGAGGCCGTGCCGCGTGAAGATGAGTCAATTTGGGCGGCGGCGGTCCGCACCGCACGGGAGCGCGGTGCCACGGATGCCGAACTGCTCGGCTGGGCCGGGGAGCGTCAGGTTGGTTCAGGACAATCCGCGCTCACCTTGCGCGCGGCAGTCCACGAAGGCAGTGCGCTCGTCGCGGAAAACCAGTTCGCACCCGGGAACCAGCTACGATCGGAGAACGATGCGCGGCTCGTGCGCATGACGCTGCAACACCAGGGCCAGATCGATTCTTGCTAGCGGCTTGCGCCCATCGGTCCCCCTTCCTCATGTCAGTCGCGGTCGGCTGCTCGTCGGTGCTAGACCCGCCTCTATACTCGGCCCCATGAATTCGATGCTCTGCCCAGTCGGCGGCTGATTCGTCGTGCCTGGCTCCGAACTTCGCCACTATTCCTCAGACCGGAGAGGGATGGCGTTCAATTCGATCCTTGGTGTCGCGGCAGAGTCGGTGAACGCCGCCGCCGAGGTCATGCTGCTGCCGAGCCTGATACTCGCGTTTTTTGTTGCCGAGCTGACGCCATCCTACGCGACGATTGGGCTCGTGCCCGCGATCGCGATCGGATTCTGGACGCTAGGACGGCTTCCAGCGCATCTCCTCAGCCAGACGCGGCGGCGGCAGCAACCCTGGGTCTTCGCGTCAGCGGTGGTTCGCGCGGCAGCCATTGGCTTGCTCGCCCTTGTTACTAGTCGCACCGCCCCTGACTCGCTTTCTCAGTCGGCGCGCCCGCTCATCCTCACGGTTTTCCTTTGCCTGATTGCCTTCTCCTTGGCGGGAGGATTCGGGAGCCTAGCCGGGGGGGCGCTACTCCAATCCTCTATCACCACGGAAACCTGGGGAGCCTTCGTCAGACGGCGCGCCGGGTGGAGCGCACTGCTGTCCATCCTCGCGGCCGTCATCGTTGCCCGATTGCTTGGCAGCAGCGCGCTTGCGTTTCCAGGCGGCTACGGGCGCCTGTTTCTTGTTGCCACCATCTGTCTGGCCATCGTTGCCATATTGACCGCCGCCATGCGCGAACCCTGGACCGCAACCGCAGTGGGCGGGTCGAACACACCGCCGCGAGCGTGGCGACAACTTCTCCAGGACTCCCGCTACCGACGGTTTCTCCTGTTTCGAATACTCCTATCGGCAACGGCCGCCATTGACCCGTTTCTTTTTCTCTACGCCGTCACCCGCCTCGGCGCTCCCATCACTAAGATCGGCGATTATGTCATTCTCGGTGTTCTCGGTTGGGTCTTGTCGGCGCCGGTGTGGTTCTGGGTCGAACGCCGCTCGAGTCCCCGCACGCTGCTCCAAAGTGCCGCTGTCGTTCGTCTCATTGCGCCGGCTATCGCGCTGGCCACTCCCGCGCTCGCCGCGATCGGCTTGGTCCGGGAGCGCCTACCCGATGCGGGAGCGTTGACGACGGTGTACGGGGCCGCGTTTTTTGTTGTGGGAGCGGCGCTCGCTGCCCAGTCGCGGGGCAACTACGACTACCTCGGGGGGCTGGTCCCGCACCCGCTTCTGCCCGCGTTCACGGGTCTGACCAACGCGACGCTGGCCCTGGTGGCGTTCGCCCCGGTGCTCGGCGGGATCCTGATCGAACGATTCGGCTATGAGGCGCTTTTCGGGATCGCGGCGGCCGTGGGCCTGCTCGCGGTGTTCGCGGGTGGATGGCTGGCGGAAACGCCGTCGCGAGCGCGTGAGCGCCAGAACGCGGGTCATGCTGCGACGGCCAAGGCGCTCCGCGCCGGACCTGCCTGACCGATTCGACTCGTCTCGACGTCGCCTAGCGACTCACCGGTCCGGCGGCGCGAACCGCCGCCGGAGCATTTTCGGCAATATTTGCGAAGTTCTCGGTCAGATCGTGCGCCAGCCGCGCGGCGGTCGCGTCGTAGGCCTCGGTATCCGGCCAGGTTTCGCGGGGGCACAGGAGCGCGCCGGGGACGCCTGGAGCCGATCGGGGCACTGCAAAGCCAAAGACTGGATCGACGTCCATCTCCACGCCGTCTAGGGAGCCGTCGAGGATCGCCGTGACGACTGCCCGCGTCAGGCCAATCGGCATCCGCTCCCCAGTCCCATAGCGTCCGCCGGTCCAGCCAGTATTGACGAGCCAGACCTCCGAGCCATGACGGTTTAACCGCTCGCCGAAAAGGCTCGCGTGTCGCATGGGTGGCAGCGGCAGGAACGGCGCACCAAAACAGGCCGAGAACGTGGCGCTTGGCGTTGTAACACCCCTTTCTGTGCCGGCGAGCTTCGAGGTATAGCCCGAGAGGAACCAGTAGAGCGCCTGGTCGCGAGTCAGGCTGGCCACCGGCGGCAAGACTCCAAACGCATCCGCGGAGAGGAACAGGATTTTCGACGGATGACCGCCGATCCCGCCCGCCTCGGGGTCGAGAAACGCGAGCGGATAGGCCGCACGCGTATTCTCGGTCAGGGAGTCGTCCTCGAATCGAGGACGTCGCGTGTCTGGATCGAGGACCACATTCTCAAGGACCGATCCGAACCTTTGCGCCGCGCGAAAGATCTCGGGTTCCGCGTCCGCGGAGAGCCCGATCGTTTTCGCATACGAGCCGTTCTCGAAGTTGAAGATACCCCGCTCTGTCCAGCCGTGTTCATCATCCCCGATCAACCGGCGCTGTGGGTCAGTCGACAAGGTCGTCTTCCCGGTTCCCGAGAGACCGAAAAAGAGCGCGGTGCTGCCATCCCGTCCCTCATTTGCCGAGCAGTGCATCGTGGCCACGCCGTGCGACGGAAGCACCCCCTGCATCACCGTAAAGATCGATTTCTTGATCTCGCCGGCATATTGGGTACCGGCGATGAGGACGCGCCGCCACTCGAAGTCGATCGCGATCCCGGTTGTGCTCGCCGTCTCGTGCCGGGTGGGGTCGGCCTGGAGTTGCGGCGCATGGAGGACGGTCCAGCCTTCTGGGGCGTCCCGGTCGCCGCGGCGTCCGGGGAGAAAAAGGTTGCGGGCGAACAATGCCGACCAGGCGCTTTCGGTAACAAGATGAACCGGCAGGTTGAACTCCGGGTCCGCGCCAGCGGAGAGGTCCATGAGATAACGGTCTTTGCCAGCCAGGTAACCGACCACATCGCCATGGAATCGAGCGAAGGCCTCCGGCGACATGGGCTGGTTGACGCTCCCCCACCAGATTTCGTCCGCGAGCTCGCCACTTCGCACGACGAACTTGTCTTGTGGCGAGCGGCCGGTATGAATTCCAGTTTCGACGACGAGCGCACCGGAATCGGCGATTCGTCCCTCTCCCCGACGAATGGCGTGCTCGACGAGCACGGCCGGGGCAAGGTCGCGGTGATCCAGGCTCGCTGTCCGCCGAGACAGTCTCTTCACCGGAGCGCTACTTGCGTTCGGTCCACTGTCGGCTTCCTCGATCACTAGAGTGACAGCTTGTCGGCCCGCGCTCACGTTCTGGCCCTCCGCCTGGCGCCCGCGGGTCGCGCGACCCGCCACACCATGCAACGTCGACGGCGGGGACGATTGAGATGACGAGGCCGCCTGACTCAGGAACAGCCTAGCAAGGGCGAGGCCATCCGAATCCGGGGACGACCTGAAGAGCAGCCTCAGGCAACCAGCGCGGGGCGGATAGCATCGATCACGCGCCGGAAACCGGCCACTACCTCGTCGATCGTCGCATCGTCCATGGGGGTCGACGTGCACATGCTCAGCCGCGGCGCGACGAAGATTCCCTCGAGCAGCAGCGCGAGGTGCAAGAGTCGGTTGAGGGCTTTATCAGAGAGCGCCGCATCGCGGTAGGTCCGAACCGCTGTCGGGCCGAGATGGACTCCGGCGAACGAACCATAGCCCGTCACAGCCGCCGGCACGTGTGCATCCTGGAGAGCGGTGCGCAACCCGTCGCGCAGGCGTTCACCCAGCGCGTTGATCCGAGCGACCTCCCCCGGCGTATACGCCTCCATCGCCGCGACGCCCGCCACCATCGTGATCAGGTTGCCGTTGAACGTGCCTGATTGCCAGAGTGGAGCCGGGCGCAATGGGTCGAATTGCTCCATGACACTGGCGCGACCGCCAAACCCGCCAACCGGAAACCCGCCACCGATGATCTTGGCGAACGTGGTCAGATCCGGGCGCACGCGGTAGTGCTGCTGCATGCCGCCCGGTTCGAGTCGAAAGCTCATCACCTCATCGAAAATCAGCAGCGCATCATGTTCCAGGGTGAGGACCCTGAGCGATTCCAGAAATGCCTGATCCGCGGGGAGCATGCCGGCTGAACCGAGCACCGGCTCGACGATCACCGCGGCGACCTCCTGACCGCGTTCCCGCATGAGACGCTCCACGGCGTCGATGTCGTTCAAAGGAGTAACGAGCACATTGTCGGACGTGTTGGCCGGCACGCCGCGGGTGCCCAGCACGCCAACCGGGGCATGATCAGGACCGGACGCCGGGTCGCATGGATCCGGGCGCACGCTCACCTCCACATCGTCGTACGTTCCGTGGTAGCCCCCCTCCATCTTGACGATGAGGTCGCGACCGGTGAACGCGCGCGCCGCGCGGAGCGCGTTCATGACCGCCTCAGAACCGGAGTTGCAAAAGCGCACCAGATCAACCGAGGCGACGCGCTCGACGATGATCTCCGCCAATCGAGTTTGCGCCTCATTCGGCGCCGGAAATGCCGTGCCGTGGGGAAGCCGTTCCGACACGGCGGCGACGACCGCCGGGTGAGCATGGCCATGGATCAGGGAGGTGTAGTTGTTGAGGAGATCGACGTATGTGCGACCGTCGGCATCATGGATGCGACAACCCTGTCCGCCGGTGATCACCAGCGGGTATGGCGCGTGAAATGCCACGGTGCGAGTATCGCCACCCGGCATGACCCGTCGCGCCGCCTCATGGAGAGCGGCGGAGCGGGGCGAGGTTGCTCGGTAGTCGGCAATCACGTCCGCTTCGACTTCGGAACGAGCGCGCGAATCGAGGGCTGAGGAAACCTGTACCCCCACCGCCATCCTATTTCTCCTTGGTCACCCGGCCACTGCTGTCGACCGGGATCGTAGGAACCGGGAGCAAAGGCGTCAAGTCACGCCAGCGGGTACGATGCCGGTGGACTACGACCGAACAGCGAGAAAGGGCACATCCGGGTGAGGATCGAATCGTTTCAGCTCGAGCGCTGGATGACCAAATACGAGGTCAATGTCAGGTGGGATATTGCCGAGAGCGGCATCTTTCCCATGTCCGTCCGTGAAGTCCTTGATTTGCTGCCGCCTGAGGAACGCGAGAGCGAGTTGGACCGGCTGCTCGATCTACGGCTGGGATACAGCGAGGCATGCGGCAGCGCCGAGCTTCGCGGGCTGATAGCGGCCACCTATGAGAACACCTCGCCCGACGATATTCTGGTGACGACCGGCGCCATTGAAGCGAATTTCCTGCTCTTCAACGAGCTGCTTTCAGCGGGGGACCGGATCGTGGCGGTCAGTCCCGCCTACCAGCAGCTCCATAGTGTGGCCAAAGCCATTGGGTGCGAAGTCGCTCTCTGGAAGCTCCGCGATGAAGGAGGGTTCCACTTCGAACTGGATGATCTGCGGGCGCTTGCGACGCCCAGGACCCGGATGATCGTCGTCAACACTCCGCACAATCCCACCGGAGCGATGCTGTCGGAGGAGCAGCTCAGGGAGATCTATGCATTAGCGGAGGAGCTTGATGCCTGGGTTCTCAGTGACGAAGCCTATCGCTGGCTCGATCTGCCGGGGAGTCCTCCCCTTGCCCCACCGATGCGAGACCTCGGTCCGCGCGCCATCAGCACGGGTACCTTTTCAAAGCCGTTTGGCCTGCCCGGTTTGCGCATCGGCTGGATTGCGGCGCCGGAGGACGTCGTGCGGCGCTGCTGGGGGCTGCGCGATTACATCAGTCTCAGCCCTGGCAAGTTGAACGACGCGCTAGCGGTAACCGCCTTTGGCCATCGCGACCAGATCGTGGAGCGCACCCGGCGGATCGTTGCCGAGAATCTTCCGTTTGCCGCGCGCTGGTTTGCGGAGAACGCGGATCTCGTCTCCTGGACGCCGCCTCGAGGCGGCATTTTGGCCTTGATGAAGTACCACCTCGATCTCCCGTCGCTGGAGCTGGCTAACCATCTCGCCGAGGACTACAGCGTCATGTTGGCTCCAGGCTCCGCGTTCGGCTACGAGGGGTATCTGCGCATCGGCGTCGGTAACGACCCCGAAATCTTCGCGGAGGGTCTTCGCCAGACAGCGTCCTGCCTGCGAGATCTGGCCAGCTCCGGAGTCGGGAGACGATCTCAACCGCTGGCAGCAGCAACAGCCTGACGTGGCGTGCACAGAAACGAAAACGAGGCGCCGGAGCACTGGCGCCTCGTTTGCACATCCCTAGTCTGAGGTCACCTGGACGCGGCAGCCCGGGTAAGGGCGCGGCCGGTCAGCACGCCGACGATATGCCTTCGGTAATCTTCCGACGCGAAATGGTCGCCGTTGATCTCCAGCCCATCCCCGGCCACCGCGGCCGCCGCCGAGATCGAATCGGCGTCGAGATTTTTTCCGACGATGGCCAGTTCGGCATTTGTAGCGCGCGTCGCCTTGCTCGTCGCCCCGGTGACGGCGATCCGCGCCCAATCGACCGGAGCACCTGAGCCGCCGCCGACCGCAGCCGCGACTCCGACCACTGCGTAACCCGACGCGGGGTGACGGAATTTCTCGTATGCCGCGCCGGTGCCCGGTGCCGGCGCCTGGAACGAGATCGAGGTGATGATCTCCTCTGGCTGCAGGGCAGTCGTGAACAGATCGACGAAGAAATCGTCCGCCGCGATTGTGCGAGAGCCCTGAGAGCCAGTGACGTCCACGCTGCCATTCAATGCCAGGAAGATGGCGGTGAAATCGGCAGCGGGATCGGAGTGCGCAAGCGCCCCGCCGAGCGTGCCTCGCGATTGTACGGCCGGGTCGCCAACGTTATCGGCTGCCTCTGTCAGCATCGGCAGCACGCGGCTCAGCTCGCGCGAGTCACGGAGCATCGCGTAGGTCGTCATTGCCCCGATGGTGATCTTTCCCGACGCGTCAATCCCGACGAGCCCGCCGATTCCGCCAAGGTCGACCAGCGTCGATGGTGACGCGAGGCGCAGCTTCATCGCGGGCAAGAGAGAGTGCCCGCCGGCCAGCAGCTTCGCATCGGGATCCGCCGCCAGAAGGCTCACGGCCGCCTCTACGCTCTCCGGTCTGTGGTAGTCGAACTGGTTTGGGAACACGGTAATCCCTCCCTCGTCTGTCGCGCTCTTAGGCCGTCGCGCTCTGCACGTGCATGGCGCGCCAGACGCGCTCCGGCGTATATGGCATGTCCAGGTGTTTCACTCCCAAATGGGAGAGTGCGTCGACGACGGCGTTGGCAACCGCCGGCGTCGAGGCGATCGTTCCCGCTTCGCCCGCCCCTTTTGCGCCCATCGGGTTGACTGTCGTCGTGGTCACCGTGCGGTCGAGCTCATAGGTCGGCAGCATGCTCGCCTTCGGGATCGCATAGTCGTTCATGGTTGCCGTGACCAGTTCGCCGTTGTCCGCGTAGACCGCGCCTTCATACAGCGCCTGGGCGATCCCCTGAGCGATACCACCGTGGAGCTGGCCGTCGACGATCATCGGATTGATCACATTACCGACGTCATCCACCGCGACGTACTTGACGATCTCCACCTGTCCCGTATCGCGATCGAGCTCGACCACGCACACGTGCGTCCCGAACGGGAACGTGCAGTTGGGCGGATCGTAGTAGGTCACCGCCTCCAATCCGGGCTCCATCCCCGGCGGCAGGTCATACGCGATGTGCGCCTGGAGCGCGATGTCCTGGATGGTCTTGACCGCATCCGGCGATCCCTTCACCCAGGCCTTGCCGTTCTCGTAGACGATGTCCTCCGGCGCCGCCTCCAACATGTGCGCCGCCAGCAGCTTGGCCTTTTCGACGACCTTCTGCACGCTTTTGTAGATGGCCGTGCCGCCGACGGCCAGCGAGCGGCTGCCGTACGAGCCAAAACCGAAGGGCGTACCCTTGGTGTCCGAGTGCTCGATCTCGATGTCATCGTACGGGATTCCGAGCTGGTCTGAGACGAGCTGGGCAAACGTCGTCTCGTGCCCTTGTCCGTGAGGTAGCGAGCCAGTCGTGACCGAGACTTTGCCGGTCAGATAGACGCGGACCTCTGCACTCTCCCAGAGCCCAGCGCCCCAGCCCTCGCCACTCAGTCCGATCCACTTCGAGGGCGCGATGCCGCACACCTCCACGTAGGACGACAGACCAATGCCAAGGAGCTTGCTCGAGCCATTGGCGCGCCGCGTCGCCTGCTCCTGGAGCAGGTCCGTGTACCCGACGTGTTCCAGGGCTTTGTCGAGCGCCGGCGCGTAGTTGCCGCTGTCATAAGGCAACATGCCGAGGCCCGTATCGTACGGGAAATCCTCGGGCTGGATGAAGTTGCGCCGGCGCACTTCTGCCGGATCGATTCCCGTGGCATCGGCCACAAGCTCGCAGGTGCGCTCGACGACAAATGTCGCTTCTGGCCGGCCCGCGCCTCGGTAGGCGTCGACCATGGCCGTGTTGGTGTAGACCCCTTTCACATCGACGTGGATATTCGGGATCTTGTAGCAACCGGCGACCATTCGTCCGTAGAGCGTGGTCGGAATGCCTGGCGCCACTGTCGAGAGATAGGCGCCCAGGTTCGCCAACGTCGAGACCTTGAGCGCCGTGATCTTGCCGTCCTTGGTAGCGCCGATCTCAATGTCCGTGTGATGGTCGCGGCCGTGCGTCGTGTGCAGGTAGTTCTCGGTACGATCCTCGAAAAACTTGACCGGTCGGCCAAGCTGCTTCGAAAGCCAGAGCACCAAGGGCATGTCAAAGTAGACGAAGATCTTCGAGCCAAACCCGCCACCGACGTCCGGCGCAATGACCCGGATCTTCTGCTCGGGAATGCCGAGCACGAAGGCCGCGACGACGAGCTTATGAACGTGAGGCGCCTGCGAGGTTGCCCAAAGCGTGTACTCGTCGGTGCTCGGATCGTAGTTGCCGATCGAACCGCGCGGCTCCATAGCGGTCGGAATCAACCGCTGGTTGTACAGGCTCTGGCTGACCCGCACCTCGGCCTCGGCCAAAGCGCGATCGACCGTCTCGGCATCCGTCCCGCACGTCCAATGCATGACGATGTTGTTCGGCGCGTTCTCGTGAAGCTGAGGCGCCCCCGGCTTCACTGCCTCCCGCGAGTCGACGACCGCCGGCAACTCGTCGAAGTCGACCTCAATCGCTTCCAGGGCATCGTTAGCCTGATAGACGCTTTCCGCGACCACCACCGCGACCGGGTCGCCCACCTGACGCACCTCGCCGAGCGCGAGCAGCCGTGGGGTCGCCACATTGTTGTCGACCCCAGCGGCCTGCCAGGCGCAAGGAAGCGGGTTCACGTCGGCAAGGTCCTCGCCTGTGAACACGCCGATGACGCCCGGCATGGCCTTTGCCCGGCTGGTGTTGATCCCGCGGATCTTCGCATGGGCCACTGGTGACCGTAGCACGGCCGCATAGCACATCCCGGGCAGCCGAATATCGTCGAGGAAGTTCCCGCTGCCCGTCATCAGTTTCGGATCTTCACGCCGCCGGACTGGTTTGCCTACGAGCTTCTCAGGGGCCTCAATGGTCGTCGCCATGTCACGTCCTTCCAGCTACTGCTGCTCCTGCCCGGCGAGCTGATCGCCCCAGTCCTGCAGATTTTCAGGGGCATGCTCGATGACGTCTTCATGCTGGAACTCGAGGTCAGTCCCCGGACCCGGCTCGATGGCGCCACCGCCGCGCTGCTTCGCCGCGTACTGAACCGCTTTGACGATGTTCTGGTACCCGGTGCAGCGGCAGAGGTTGCCTTCCAGGGCGTGGCGGATCTCAGCTTCGGTCGGATTTGGGTTTCGATCGAGGAACGCGTTCGCGGTCATGATCATGCCGGGAGTGCAGTAGCCGCATTGCAGGCCATGCATCTCCCAGAATCCCATCTGGACCTCGTCGTACTCGCCGTTCTTGGCAATCCCTTCGATTGTGGTCAGTTCGGCGCCGTCAGCCTGGACTGTCAAGAGAGTGCAACTCTTGACTGGCTCGCCGTTAAAGTGGATGACGCAGGCGCCACACTGGCTGGTGTCACAGCCGATGTGCGTTCCAGTGAGCCCCAGATTGTCCCGCAGGAAGCTGACGAGCAGTAATCGCGGCTCGACTTCCGCCGCATATTCGACGCCGTTGACTTTCATCCGGACCGCGACCCTGCTGGGCGCGGTCATGGTCGTCGCCATGGTCTCTGCACTCCTCCGCTCACTTGTCGCCGGGGCCGATGCCTCGGCGCAACGATCCCGATGGCACCATCTGCCACGTGCACTTGCAGCCGAATGCGAACCGCCCCGACGCGAAGGCCGTCCGGAGTGGTTGCCGAAGCTTGACGCCCGGGTCAAGAACCGGCGCCGCGCATCGACTCGGGCAGGCATCCCACCCGTGGTGGGACTGGCAGATCACGTGGGCGCGAGTATACCGCTGAGTCCGGAGGTTGTCGTCGGGGTGGTTGCAATGCGGACCGTCAACCAGGGACAGCGCACACCGTGCGCTCGGTGTCGGGCCGGATGCGAGCGGTAGCCACTGCCTAAGTGGCGGAGCCAGCCAGCCGGTGACTGTATTGCCGGTCGTAAAACTCCTGGAATCTCGGGTCGCGCTGGCGAATCGCCTGCCACCATTCTGGATTGGCCACATACCAGTCGATCGTGTCGTGCAGCGTCTGACGCCAGGTCCGCCGAGGTCTCCAACCTAGCTCATTCGTGATGCGCGTGGTGTCGATGGCATAGCGTCGATCGTGACCAGGCCGGTCCTCGACGTGGCGAATCAACGATGCGGGTTTGCCAAGCCGGTCGAGGATGGCGTGCACCACCTGCAGGTTCTCGCGCTCGTTGTCGGCGGCAATGTTGTAGGCCTGTCCGCTGATACCGCGCCGGAGCACAATATCGATCGCCGCCGCGTGGTCCTCCGCATGGAGCCAGTTGCGGGTCTGCCGCCCGTCACCGTAGACCGGCAATGGCAGATCCTGGAGGGCATTGGTGACGAACAACGGCACCAGCTTTTCCGGGTACTGGCGAGGGCCAATCGTGTTAGCGCCTCGAGTGATAACGACGTCCGTTCCGTATGATGTGGCATAAGCTTGGCACATCAACTCCCCGCCCGCCTTGGCCGCGGAATACGGCGATCGCGGCCGCAACGGCGAGTCTTCCGTCGCCGCCTCGCCGGCGAGAACGTGCCCGTAGACCTCGTCGGTACTCACCTGGAGTAGTCGCAGCTCATTCGTCCGCGCCGCTTCTAACAACGTCATCACCCCGATGACGTTTGCCCGGGCGAATGCTTCGGGATCGAGGAGCGAGCGATCGACGTGCGATTCGGCGGCGAAGTTGACGATGGCAGCGACATCGGCCGCAATCTCTCCCACGAGGTCGGCATCGGCGATGTCACCTTGAACGAAGCGAAACCGTCGATCGTCGCGCACGTCGTCCAGGTTGGCCATATTCCCGGCATAGGTCAGCAGGTCGAGACCAAGCACCTCGTCATCGGGCTGCTCGCTGAGCACATGCCGCACGTAGGCGGAACCAATGAAACCGGCGGCGCCAGTAACCAGGATGCGCACAGTTACAATCCTCCACCCACACTCGCGCGTTCGCTCCCGGACAATAGCTCACCCGCAAGCACCGGGACATACTCTGTAAGGGCCTCTTGCCATTCCCGGAGCCTGATTCCCAGGGCCGCAGCTCGCAGATTGCGTAGCGCACTGTCGGCAGGGCGGCGAGCCGGCAACGCAAAACGAGTCAAAAACGTCTCGGTCGAGACCGGTGCAACGCGCTCCGGATCGAGCCCGGCGAGCCTCGCTGTCTCACGCGCCAAGGTGAATCGACTGGTCCGCCCATCGTTGACCAGATGAAAGATTCCCTCCCCCCGGCGGATAGCAAGGTGGACGAGCGCCTCCGCCAGGTCACTGGCATAGGTCGGGCTCCCGAATTCGTCGTCAACCACCTCTATCCGGCCCCGGTCTCGCAGGACGGTGAGAACAGTGCGCGGAAAGTGCTTGCCCGCTCCCCCGTAGAGCCAGGCCGTGCGGGCCACGGCAAACCCGGAATTCGCTTCTAGCACCGCATGCTCCGCGATCAGCTTGGACCGACCATATTCTGAGACCGGCTCCGTCTGAGCCGCCTCGGCATACGGCGCCCCGCCGTCTCCAGGGAAGACCATGTCGGTGCTGACAGCAATCACGTACGCTCCAGTGGCCTTCGCGGCATCAACGATGTTTTGCGTGGCTCGTGCATTGGAGCGCTCGCCTCGCCACGGATCCCGCTCGATGCCATCGACGTCGGTGCAGGCGGCGGCGTGGATGACCAGGTCAGGCCGTGCCGCCTGCAGCGCAGGCATTGCGACATCGGTTTCAGCCAGGTCGACTGCGACGTCGATCCCGGCACCAGCCCGGGAACCGAACGCGATGACTGCCGCCCCGGCACGCCGCGCCGCGGGGACGAGGAAGCGGCCAAGCTGACCGGCCGCTCCGGTGACGACCACCCGCTGGCCGGTCAACTCCTCGACCCAGCGACTCGTCGACTCCAGCACGTCAGATGACGTCGACACGTGAATGGTCGCCCAGGAGCAAGCGAATCGCTTGTGGACGCAGCGGTGATCGCTCCACGACGACTTCCCGGCCGATCAAGGAGTCGGCGATCCGGCGCTCGACATTACGGATGATGCTGCGCTCCAGGACGATCGAGTGCTCGATCTCGCAGCCGAATAGTTCGCAACCGGGACCAATCGCCGTGAATGGTCCGATGTACGCGTCGCGCACCGCGGTGCCCCGTCCGATCACGGCGGGACCGCGTACGGTGCTGCTCGCGATCGAAGCGCCCGTTTCGACGACGACCGGGCCGATGAGCGTCGAATCCGCGTCGACATCCCCGTCAATGCGCCGTTGTAGCGAACCGAGGATGAGCCGGTTGGCTTCGAGCATGTCGTCTTTCTTACCCGTGTCGATCCAATAGTCACCGATTGTCTGGGCTCGCACTTCAAGCCCAGCGTCGATTAGTCCCTGAATCGCGTCCGTGATCTCGAGCTCGCCACGCGACGATGGCGTCAAAGTCGGCGTGATCTCGTGGACTTCGGGACCAAAGTAGTAGACCCCTATCACGGCGAGATCCGAAACGGGCTCCCGGGGTTTCTCGATCAGCCGCAGAACCCGTCCGTCGGCATCGAGGACGGCTACGCCCAGCGATGACGGATCGTCGACCCGCCGCAGCAGGATCTGCGCCGCACACGGCCGCTCTCGGAACCGGTCCGTGTAAGAGACGATCCCTCCACCCAGAAAGTTGTCGCCGAGGAACATGCAAAAGGGCGAATCGCCGAGCCAGCTCTCGGCGGTGATAATCGCGTGCGCGAGTCCAAGCGGGGCGGGCTGGGGGATGTAGGTGACAGAAGCTCCGAATGCCGATCCGTCGCCGACCGCGTCGATCACCTGATCGGCGGTGTCGCCGGTAATGATGCCGATCTCGGTGACCCCGGCCTCCACAAGCTGCTCCAGGGCGTAAAACAAGACCGGCTTGTTTGCCACCGGAACGAGCTGTTTGGCGCCGGTGGCGGTCAACGGACGCAGCCGCGACCCCTTCCCTCCGGCGAGCACTAATCCTTTCAACTGGCAATCCACGTTCCCAGCGGCTCCCCTCCCACGCCGAACGAACCGGCGTTAGCGCCGGCCCGACACGCCCATGTATGTAGGATAGACCATCCCCAGGCCGCCCCGAAAAGTGACGAGGTCCGGTGGTATAGTCCACCCGATTCCTGGCCCGGGCGCTTGCCAATAGAGCTGGGCAGGCTTTCCCCTGGAGGAAATCGTGGCAATCCGGCACCGCGTCAACCCACGCGCGCAGCTCGGCGACGCCATGCGTGAGGGACCGGTTGACGCGGCATGGCATGGCCGGTTTCTGGGCGTGGTCGCGCAGCAACCCGTTTTCCGTCGCCTTTGGTTTGGCGCGCTCGCGGCCTCAGTCGGCCAGTGGATGCAACAGGTAGCGCTTGGCTGGCTGGCCATCGTGATGACGAACTCGCCGGGATTCGTCGGCATCGTGACCTTTGCCGCCGGCTTGCCGTTCCTCGTCGTCGCGCCATTCGGCGGAGCCCTGATCGACCGCGTCGATCGCCGCAGACTGATGCTCTCGTGCCAGGTGCTGGCCTTTCTCCTGGCGACGATGTTGGCGATCGACGTCATGAGTGCGTTTGTCCAACCCTGGCATCTACCGATCGCCGCCCTCCTCAACGGGTCATTGCAGGCGCTTCTGATTCCCACTCAGCAGTCACTCGTGCCGGCGCTTGTCCCACGCGAGAGCCTGACCAACGCCGTCGGCCTGATGAGCGCCGGTCAGAACATGACCCGCGTGGTTGGTCCATCCGTGGCCGGAATCGTGATCGGCACGATCGGCGTTGGCCCGACGTTCCTCGCTCAGGCACTAGCCATCGCCTTCTCTTTCATCCTGGTTTTGGGGATCGTGCTGCCCCCGCGAGCGCAGCGAAGTGCGGGCGGGAAGGGAATCTTCGACGGTATCCGGCTCGTCGGCTCTCGCCCGGATCTACGGTCATTGTTTCTCCTGGCCTCGATTCCCGCGTTCTTCGTCTTTCCCTACATCGGGTTCCTGAACGTGTTTGCGCGCGACATCCTCCGCATCGGAGCGGAGGGCCTGGGACTCCTGATGGCAGTTTCCGGCTGCGGCGCGGTCGTCGGGTCGCTCCTTGTCGCGGCGGCCGCGCGATCCGAGGGAACTGGGCGACTGCTACTCGGGATGACGATCCTCTACGGTCTCCCCATCATCGGTGTCGCTCTCTCTCGCACCCTTTGGGTCACCCTGCCCTTGCTCTTCATGGCAGGGCTGCTCGGGGCGGCGTTCATGAGTGGCAATAACGCGGTGGTTCAGCACCGTGTGAGCGATGACGTTCGCGGCCGCGTGATGGGCGCCTACATGTTGACCTGGGGACTGATGCCGCTTGGCGCTCTTCCGATGGGGATGATTGCGGACCGCATTGGGACTCCGGCGGCCGTCGCCGGTGGCGCGGTCATTTCGTCCGTGCTGGCAGGAATCCTCGGCCTGACCTCGTCAGCCATCCGTGACGTCTGAACCGACCAACGGGGCGCCGGAAGTGTTCACCTCCACCAGTTCGAGCACGATTCGCTCCAGCTCACGCTCTGCCTGGGGTCCAAGATCGCGCCCGGCATCGGACAACTGCCGGAGGATCGAGGGCAGGTCGCTGACTGGCGGCGGGATAGGACCAAAGCGATCGCGTAGCACGCCGCGATACCAGGCCCCCAACCGTCGCCGGACCTGATTCGCCGACGGGGGATCGGCGCCAACCGCCTGTGCAATCCGGGTCGCCATCGGCCGCAATTCGCGGCCAGGGATCGGTAAACCTGCGACTTGATCGACCGCGGCTCGCTGGTGCCGAATCGTTTGCACGTCGGCGTCCCAACGGCGGATCAAATCGATCGCTGAGGCCGCCGACCGGGACCGACGCACGGCTTCCTCACGAACGGCGCTGATATCGATAGCTACCACGTCGTTGTGAAGCAGGAGGGGCTTCGTCGCATCGAGCCAGAAACCGACCGCGGCTCGAGCCAACCGGAAGTAATAGACCCCGGCCATGAGGCTTTCGTCCGGCCGGACCGTTAGATTGTCGGTGGAGGCAAGCGGCGCAATGAGCTCCGCGCCCGGGACCCCGTCCCAGAATCGATTTGCCGCGGCGGGTACCAAAACCACCTCTTCGCGACGAACCGTCGCCCGCATGATGCCCCGCCGGTGCCGCAGCATGAGATGTGTCAGCGGGTAGTCCGGGCAAAGAAACACACCCGATTCGATTCGGACCCGGTCGCCTACCCCGTCAAGGATCCCGGGAACATGCTTTCGCAACTCCAGGAGGCCAAGCACAACCTCCGGGCTCACCTGCTTCGAGCGCGCCGTCTCGACAGAGAATTTGGCGTCCGCCGCCTGGACCGCCTGCTGGTCACCGCGCTGACCGATCAGCAGTAAGTCCGGGTTTTGCAGTCCTCGTTTCGAGGCAGCGGCGGCGATTGCCGGTGTGGCGTCGAGCCGGTCCACTCGGACGATGCGCAGCAGCTCATGATCGTCGGCGTGGAGACGCTTTTCCGTACCGATCCACGTTGCCACGTGCCCCGCGGCGATATCAGCCCAGCGGTCGCCAATGAGATTGCTCGCCCCGCCGCGGTCGGCGAAACCCATCACCTCACGGTCGAACAGCGCCGAGACCAAGTCTCCCCCCGGCAATCGCGGCGAACGCGTGTTATCGGCTTTCATCGACCTCCGCGCGTTGAGCTTGCGACGCCCGCGGACTTCACCATCACTCCTCGACACTGGTAACGAGTGAATCGGTCTGCCTCGCTCTGCGCTGGAGAATACCAGCGCGGATCCAGGGAACCAGCCGGCCTCTCCGGACGAGGAGCCCTGCCAACCCCACCAGACCCGCCAGCGAAAGCACGCGCGCGGCCCAGTCGAGCGGCTGCACCGAGTAGACCAGCGCGGCCCGGGAAAGCGGTTCAGCAGTCGCGAGTCCGATGTAAGCATCGCTCAAACGTTTGACGTCGACTCGACTAGCTTCACTCGTCGTGTCCCACCGTGGGTACCAGTTGACGCGAACGGTAACCGGAGATCCGGGTCGCGCGCTTGACGCCTCGATCCGTTGATTGCCGAGATCGACTGACGCCGCGTTCTGCTCGCCAAATGTGACCTCGGTTACCGGATCGATAACCAAGTACACGTCATAGACGCCTTCCCGCACTAAACCCAGGAGTGGCGATGCGGCCGCGGTATCGCGCGTGGGCCCGGTGACAGCCACAGCCCCGATGGCATGGCGCCCGAGATAGCCGGGCTCGATCGTGTGCTCCGGGTCGGGATAGTGGTGCCCAGCCCGAAAGTCGTACCCCGGTGTTCCCAGGTGGTCGGGGTGCCAGTACCAAAGCCAGTTATCGTAATAGAGAGGGCGCGCGGTCCAAAGCGGCGCCCAGAGTTGCTGGTGCCACGACAGCGCCGACCCGAGGACCAGCAGAGCGGTACCGGGAGGAGCTGTCTCATCAGCCGCTCGAATGGCCTCTTCGAAATCGGCTTGCTCTGGCGACGCCGACATCGACACCGGGTAGAGACTGACCGGCGGCACGAGAGGTGATGCCGGATCAAGCGATGGGCCAGCGAGGGGCCGCGTCTGAACGAGGAGCATAACCGTGGCGGCACCTACCGCAAGCACCGGCCCGAGACGTAATTGCGACGGGAAGACTCTGGAGAGAATCCACGACAGGATGATCCAGAACCCCACGGCCGCCAGATAGAGCGTCAGGAATCGCTGGAACGGCATGAGCCGGGTCGGCTCCAGCTGAGGCGCCAGACCGGCGGCTGCCGGAACGACAACCAGCGTCGCCGTCAGCACCAGATAGAGGACAAGAGTGGCCGTCGCCGAAGCCGTCGCCTGCCTTCGCTGAGCCTGAAGTCCGACGATGAGCCCGAGCAGTCCCAGAGCAAGTACGGGCCAGGTGACGGCGTTGGCACTCGTCTCGGCGTACTCGAGCAGTCCGGAGTACCCGCTGTATTGGACGAAGGTGTAAAGATCCCGGAATCGTGCCAGCGCCATCAACTCTGGCGCCGCTAACAACGCGGTGAGGACTGCCAGCTGCGCAAGCCGGGTCGAGATAGCGCCCAGGCCAGCAGCTTCTGATACCTGCTTCGCTTCCGTGGCGAACCGTTGCATTGACAGCGTCTGGATCGCACGATTTGCGTCGTCGCGCGGCGATGAATTCGCGTCATCCGCAATCCGTCGATGTAGCGCGATTCCGTTATTGCGCAACGGTCTCGCGAGCCAGGTCCCCAGTCCAATTGCGATCAGCGCCAGCAGTGATCGGGGGTTGCAGTAGATAGCGAACGCTGCGAGCGCAGCCGCAGCGGCCCCTGACCAGCCCGTGCCCGTTCGCAGGAACCGCACGATCGCGGGCAACAGGCAGAGTGAAGCCAGGGCGCCGGCGACATTGGTCACGAGACCCCACTGCACCAATTCGGTGTATCCGCCGTGATACCAACCGCCGGGGAGCGAAATGTGCAGCACGAACGCAGTGAAACCAACCGCGGGCGACCAGCCATCTTCGCGAGCGAGCGCGGCAAACGCCGCCCCAGGCGCCAGAAAGAGCACGATGATCGCCAGGGTATGGGCGCTCTCGGCCGGCAATGCCCCTAAAGACAGGCCCCGCGCGACGACCTCCAGCCAGGCCTCGCCAAGTGGGTAAAACTCGACGGGGTAACCTCCCTGGTGCTGGCCGATCCAGCGCAGGACACTGCCGGATGCCAGCTCTCGCCAGAGTATTTCGGCACGCGCCACATGAAATGGGTGGTCGACGCTAGCAAAGGTATTCGGGAGTCGAGCGGTCCCTGTCGGGGTGACCACGTCGGCCGATAACGCAAATAGCCCCATGCGGACGGCGACATACAGCGCAATAAGCCCGAACGCCCATCCCCACACCCAGCGCGTCACCAACGAGGCGGGACGTCGACTGGCGGTCACGCCTCCGCCGCTGTCTCGACCACTAGCTCCGGCGGGACATCACGGAGCCCGAGTGCCAGCCATAGAGCGATTGCTGACAAGATCAGCGCCGCGACAGCGGCTGCGGCGACCAGGAAGATCAGCTGCCCGGATGCTCCCAGATCAGTCAGGAATTCAAGGAATCGTGACCAGATCACAGGCACCGGCATTCGCCTGCCGATCCAATTTCCGGCTCCGATCCGCAACGTTCCGATGACGAGGAAGGCGACAGTCGCCAGTACGAACCCGGTCCAGAGAACCACGAGCAAGCGGGGCAGCGCCAAGAACGACTGGGCGGCTGGCTCGGCCGGCGCCTCCGTAGGCAGGGTGCGCATCTCCTCGCGCTGGCCGCGAGCGACCGTAACGTCAGCCACCCCAGGTCCACGTCACGAAAGGCTCGTCGACTGTTACCGTGAACGGCAGCACGTACCAGATCATGATGACGATGTTGAGCAGCACGAGCGCACTGAATACGACCCCCTGCGCGGCAGGACGCGCCCGTCTCGGAAGGAGCGTTCGCAACCCAAGCATAAGTAACAGCGCGCCGGCATTGATCGCCGGAAAATAGTATCGAGCCTGCGACAACGCGAATGAGGTCCCAAACTGGACCACCGCCAACTAGGCAACGACGCAGGTCAAGACGAGCACGATCAGCGCATAGCTCTGCCAGGGTTCCAGCTGCATAACCCGGTCATCGCGTGAGCTGTGCGGGCGTCGCCATACCTTGATTGCGTACAGGATGAGTCCACCCAAGGCCAGGATCGTGGGAATGGCGATTGCCCACAGGAGCTCAGGCCTGAGGTGAATCTGTCGCCACCCAAACTCGCCCCATGTCTCGCGGAATCGGTTGACAATGAATTCTGGGTCCGTGAGGAGCTCGAAAAAGGTTCCCATCGGGCCGTTCCAGTACTGGAGCTCTTTAACCCGAGCCAGCCCACTGAAATCGCCGTACGTCCGATAGAGGAAGAGGTACCACGGCACCGCGAGAAGGAT
>DASUQU010000143.1:0-2755 GCA_036280495.1 Thermomicrobiales bacterium
AAGACGGCCAGCCCGAAGAGAACTGGGTTGGTTGAGGCGGAGCCCGCGAGCATGTAGTTGAAGTTCATGAAGGTGCCGAGGAAGGCCGAGAGGCCGACCAGGGCGCCGACGAGCAACGCGATGCCGACCAGCACTTCACCCCAGGCGACCAGCTTGGCAAACCACGAGTACCACCCGTTGTCGAGCATGTACTGCAGAAAATCACGGAACCAGGCATAGGCGATTGGCGGCCGGCCCTGCTCGGGCACCACGATAGCTTCCTCCCAGAACGCGCGGAGCGCCTCTCCGCCATTCATCCAGGCTGGATCGACGACCTTCTCCGCCCCGTGCGAGATCCAGTCACGACCGAGGAAGAAGCGCATCGGTAGCCAGATGAGCGCGTAGAAGATGCTGCCCATCAGGAGACGCCACCCAATCGGGTCGTTGATCAACCCGATGGTCGCGGGGATGCGCTCGAGGCGAAACTCCAGTCCGCGCTCGGGGATGCCTCGCGCCTGGATCCACCCGCAGAGGATGATGATGGCGATCAGGAGGTAGGTGATCAGGGGCGAGGAAATCCAGTTCTCCCCGTTCCACAGCGGTGGAGCGAGAAGCCCGTCATCAAAGATCCAGCAGAGGAGGACGAACAGGACCACGCTGATCGCGGTCAGCACCCAGGTGCGCTCTCGGGTCATGGTGGATGTTGCAGTACGGTTCATGGCTGCCTCCTAACCTCGGGTGCTGGATGGCCGTGCGGGCAGAGTCCCAAGGTCAAAACAGGGTCACCTCAATATGGCACCGTCCCCGCCGGGAGAATACGGCCATCGTTGGTGCGCTTGAAGGCGCAGAAACTGTTGCCGGGCAGGGCCACGGCACCCAGGACCCCGTCAGCATCGTCTCGACGGAACAACCCGTCGGCCGGTGCTGCCGGAGCTGCCGTAGCGAGGAGCGGCTCCCGATCTGGTGTAGCTAGCTCGCCGGATAAGCTGCCCTCCGTCGTCCGTGAGAGGCTCAGACTCTCGCCGTCCGGCTCGGGTACCGTGATCGGTCGGTCGTCGTCGAGTTGGCCGCGATACCAATCGCCCGAGAACCAGATGTCCGCTCGGGCCGCCATGCCACAGGTGAACCCAAGGAACGCTCCATCGGCGGCCACCGCCACGCCGAGCGCACCTTCTCCGTTAGCCAGCAGGCCGGCGACGTGCTGACTTCCGGGCGGGTCGACTCGGAGGTCTGGCCCCTCCTGCGAACTCAGGAGCGTCTCGGGTGTAGCCGCGGCAAGGAGCGCGGAAGGGGGCGCCGGTGATCCGACACCCCGATCCGCGCAGCCGCGAGCAGAAAGCCAGCGGCCACGTGTTTCATCCTTCCGTAACCGTCAGCTCCAGGCGCATCCCTTCATCCGCGTGGTTCCCGACCGGACAGTAGACCTCATAGGTGCCAGGCTCCAGGTCCACCGTGAGCGTGCCTGATGCGCCCGGGGCCAGGTTCTCTGGCAACTCCTCCTCGATTCCTTGGCCTTCAACCTCGAAGTTGTGCTCGATCGTGCCGTCGTTGGTGATCTCGAACGTCGTCGGACCGGCCGGCAGCTCGGTCGGCATGTCGATCATGAACTCGGTCAACGACACCGCCACGTTCTCGCCGCTGGCGCTGGCTACGGGCGTCGCGTCCGCCGCCGCGCCACCGGCGCTGCTCATCTCGTCAGGCTCAATGAGCGACACGCTCACGTTCGTGCCACCTTCCCCATCGTCTCCGAGCCAGGCGATCCCGACATGTCCCGAGTCATTGAGCTCGGCGAGCGCGATGGTCACCTCCATCCCCTCGCCGTTTTCGCGTTCATGCACGAGGCCGCCGATGTTGCCACAGGCGATGTAGGTATCGATTTCCTCGGCGCTGAGGTGGACGTTGATGGCGTGCCCACCGTCGAGGATCTCCTGCAGAGGAACATCGACGTGGTTCACCTCACTGACCTTCACCGGGTGGGAACCGGCCGCTCCCATCTCCTCGCCGGTCGGGGCGGCCACATCCGCCAGCGGATAGATGACGTCGCCGAGCTGCTCGCAGGTGCCGGAATGAATGTGGGCCGGATGGACTTCGTTGGCGTCGTCCTGCGCGGCGAGGGCCGGAACGAGCAGCAGCAGGCTTAGCGCGAGGAGCGATGCGATGTGGACCGATCGACTAAGGAAATACCCCGAAGCATTCATCGACATCTCCTTCCTTATTACGTGACGACCAATCCCACGAGGTGCGGGGTTGCCTCGGCTGATGCGCAACCCCTTCCGCGGATACTCCCGATGCGCGTGATGCAAGACTGGGCTGGCGGTACCATGAGATTCCGCTCCTACCAGATTCAGCGCAAACCGCGCCGCCCACGTCGTATTAGGTCGAGGCGAGGGCGCCGTTGACACCGTTGGGGAAGAAGCCGCCACTGCTCACGCCCGTCTCCGGTGTGAGGTAGACGATCTGCAGCACCTGCTCGGGCGTTCGCGTAAACGCGATGCCCTGCTCATCTGACGGAACGAAGTTGGCCCGCCCATCAATGGCAATGCCCTGTTCGATCTCTGGCATGTCGTTCAGCACGCCCCGAGCGACCGTGATCGCGTTCGCGGCTTGCTGCGCGGTCGGGCCCGCCTGATAGAGGAGCGAGCGGGCCATCCCCATGTGGTAGGCCTCGACGGCGAGGATCCCCGCGATGTCTCCTTGCTTGGTCTTGTCCTGAATGAGCGGCGTGGCGCCCTTGTAGCCCGTGACGCCGACATCTTCGAAGAGCATCCCGCCGAGG
>DASUQU010000144.1:0-11954 GCA_036280495.1 Thermomicrobiales bacterium
CCCTCCAATCTTTCTGGAAAGTCATCCCTCGCGCCTCGATCGCCGTTCGCGCCGAAGCCGAAGCAGAGCCAGAACCGTCGCGGGGTGCCGCCGACTGACCCCGATCTTCCTGATCGATACGGCAAAATGGCCGCCGCGCGACGGACTTCGCGCGGCGGTCGACTTTCCGACCAGGGTATGCGGCGTGGCGATCAGGCGATACAGCCTCTTCAGCGGGCGAGTCATTGACCGGAGATCGGAGAGCCGGGGCAAGAGTCCGCACTATCACATTCTGCTCGAAGGGGGCGGCCAGCGGTTTCGGGTCGCAGTCAACACGCGATCAGGGACGAGCCACTCCCGAAGATCCGACTTGCTCTACTTCGCCGACGATGATTTCCGACACGAGGTTACCCGGATGCTGTTAGCGGTCGACGACGGCGATCGCCATGTCGAGGCGCGACCCGGCGGTCTCGCCCTGGATTACCAGCGCGGCGGGATGTTCAACCGCCGCCACATGAGGCGCGTCCCGGCCAGCCTTCCTGGCCCAGGCAACGACCTCCTGGACGAGCTCGATTTCTACGTCGAGCGCTTGCTCGCCGACTCGACCAGCCGGCTCCACGCCTACGGTACGCGCTGGGGGCCGGAGCACCACACGCCGGACCAGATCTTTGGCTTCCGACCCGGCAACGGCATTCACGACGTCCACATGAACCAGGGGAATCGCGATGAGCACTGGCATGACAATGGGATCTGGGCGGATGGCGGCCTGATTTTCCAGTGGCGCGCGCCAGACCAGGATCGCTGGTCGGCGATCTTCCTTGCGTTCCAGACCCAATCCTGGCAGACCGATGACCGTGGCCGCCCAACGCCGTATCCCGAGCACGATCACCGAAGATCGGCAGCTGGGGATGGCCACACCGCTCCCCTAGCTCGAATCGTCGCGGCCTTTGTCCATCCCAATGACGAGAAGGCCGGAGTCGAGCATGTCGCAATCAGGAATGACAGCGACGAGCCGCTCTCCGTCGGCGGCTGGAGGTTGCTCAATCGGGCAGGCGACGCGACGGTTCTGGACGGCGTCGTGCCGGCACGCGGGGTGCGCCGCTTCGAGATCCTCAACAATGTTCCGCTCTCGAGCCGGGGTGGCGTAATCCGGCTCGTCGACAACGAAGGCGAAGAAGTGGATGAAGTTTCGTACACGCGCCACGAGGTGCGGCGCAAGCACGGTTCCCTCACCTTTTGACGGCTGCCCGCCGCCAAGATAGGATCAACCCCTGGAGCAGAAAGATCACTCCCAGCCCGAACAACAGTCCGCCTGCTACATCCGAGGGCCAGTGCACCCCGAGGCGTATTCGCGAGAGTGCGATCAGGATCATCAAGGCGATGGAAACGCCCTGAATCGCGCGAGCTGCGAGTCGATCGGCGACGACTTGCGGCGCGAGGATCGCGATGGCGCCATAGAGGAGCGCCGCACCCAGCGCGTGCCCGCTCGGGAACCCCAGCCCATCTGATTTCGCGACGATCACAACTGCTTCGGCTGTGGGTCGCGGACTTGCGATCAGTACTTTCAGTACCGGTCCCACAGCACGCAGCCCGGCCGCGGCGCCGAGGAACAGCGCCAGGTCGCGCCGCCCAATAATGATCAGCAACACTATCCCGATGACCGCGATGACCACCGCCGACGGAAAGTCAGCGCCGATCAGACTGGCGACTGAAGCCGCTCTGTCGATCGTCGCCGATGGCGGCTGCTGGATGGCACGAGCGACCGCGATGTCGCCAGGCACCGTTCCTGGACCGGCGGCAACCAAAGTCAGGGCAAGCGCACCGAGAAGCAACGCCAATCCCGCGAGCTGCCATTTGGCGGCTGTCCCCTCTTCTCCCCCCGCCGATGGACCCCGGACGCGCGTAGTGGGTGGCGGGTCTGGCGAGGAAACCTCCCCGTCCTCAGGAGAACCGATCGTCCCGCTTCTTCCCGAAAGTCTTGACAAATCCCACTAATCCTCGTAAGGTCACCCCTGTCCAACGGCGGACACGTGAATCATCGTGCTCACAACGAAGGTTAGCCGCGCTCATGACGGCGCTCTCGGTCCCGAACCTCCGAACCCGTACTTGCCGGACGGGCATTCCCCGTTCGGCCTAGCAGCGACTGCCCCAGGTGGGGTGTGTCTGGTTCGCGTTCATCTTCTGACCGGGAGTTCTACACGTGTCATCACCCGCCGGCCACGCGCCGAGAAAAGTTGTCCTCGCCTACTCCGGGGGTCTCGATACCTCTTGCATCATTCCCTGGCTGAAGGAAGAGTACGGCGACTGCGAAGTCATCGCGGCCGCGGTCGACGTCGGTCAGCCTGACGACCTCTCCCAGATCGAAGCCAAGGCCCTGGCCAGCGGGGCGTCCAAGGCCTACGTCATCGACGCTCGCGAGGAGTTCCTGCGCGAGTACGTCTTCCCCACGCTCCGCGCCGGTGCGGTCTACGAGCGAAAGTATCTCCTCGGCACCTCGATGGCGCGGCCGGTCATCGCCAAGCACCAGGTCGAGATCGCTCTCCTGGAAGGCGCTGATGCGGTCGCGCACGGCTGCACCGGCAAGGGCAACGACCAGGTCCGGTTCGAGCTAACCTACCAGGCGCTGGCGCCGCATCTGACGGTCATTGCGCCCTGGCGCTCGTGGCACATCCGCTCCCGCGAAGACGCCATCGCTTACGCCGCCGCGCACGATGTGCCGGTGCAGGCGACCGCGGCCAAGATCTATTCGCTCGATGGCAACCTCTGGCACCTCTCGCACGAGGGTGGCGCGCTCGAGGACCCGTGGACCGAGCCGCCCGACGACGCCTACACCCTGACCGTATCGCCCGAGCAAGCGCCCGACACTCCGGCCTACCTGACGCTCGGTTTCGAAGAAGGGTGGCCGGTCAGTCTCGATGGCCAGCTCCTGGAACCGCTGGCGCTGGTGCAAGCCCTCAATGCCATCGGTGGTGAGCATGGAGTCGGTCGCATCGACCTGCTCGAGAACCGGCTGGTGGGGATGAAGAGCCGCGGTGTCTACGAGACTCCGGGCGGCACTATTCTCACCACCGCCCATCGGGAGCTGGAGCATCTGACGCTCGATAAGGCGACGATGCGGCTCAAGGATGAGCTGACGCTGACGTACGCCGATCTGGTTTACAACGGCCTCTGGTTTTCGCCGCTGCGCGAGGCGCTCGACGCGTTTGTCGACCGCAGCCTGTTGCCGGTCACCGGTGACGTGCGGATGAAGCTGTACAAGGGCGCCGCCAGCGCGGTCGGTCGCAGGTCACCTTTCGGCCTCTATCGTGAAGATCTCGCCACATTCGGCGAAGACGATGTCTACCGTCAGGCCGATGCCGAGGGCTTCATCCGGCTGTTCGGTCTCGGTCAAAAAGTCGCGGCACAGCGTGATCGCCGCTTGCGGGAAGAAACACTGGAGGTGGCGCGATGACGAAATCGCATCGGCGGCAGTTGGAGGACCCCTCCCGCTCTCCGCGCTGGCGGCCAGCGCGTCGGTCCCGTCCGACGCGCTGACGGCCGCCAGACCGCGGAACGATCAGCGCTTTGCCGCGAACAATTCATCGGCAGTAGTCATATCTCGACCACCGGCACGCAACATGCGACGTGCGCGAGGTGGTCCCCCGCGATGATGGGGAGGAGTAGGGCCGAGAACCGCGCAAGCGACTCAGGGACGGTGGAAGCCTGGGACCCGCGGAATCGCCCCGAACGCATCCCGGAGCGGCTGGCCGAAGAACGTCGCCTCGCGCGACAAGTAGGCTCAGGTGGGTGGTTCCCACGGAACGAACAACCGAGAGATGCGCGCCGCCGGGGTTCCCCGGTCGCTCGCAAGAAGGGTGGTACCGCGGGAGCAGACGCCTCTCGCCCCTTTGGTCCGGATTCGGCGCACGATGCGCCGGCCGGCGCCAGGCGTCCCGTCGACGTCAGGAACCGAAGGGGGTTTGTCATGTTCGAAGCGTCCACCGCGGCGGAGCCGCACCCAATCCCGCAACCGACGCCGAGTCTGACCCGAGTTGAACCGCAATCCGACCCGTTCACCGAAGCGATCGCTCCCCGCGCGATCTCGCTCGGCGGCCCCGGCGCGGGCAATTTTCCGACCTTCACCATCAGCGCGCGCTTGCAGGGGCGAAGTGTCATCACCGACACCGACCTGACCCGTGACGAGATCCTGGAGGTGATCGGCACCGCTGCCCGGTTGAAGAAGCTGCGGCAGGCAGGTCAGCCGCACGGGTACCTGGCCGGCAAGTCGCTCGGCATGATCTTCCAGCACCCCAGCACTCGCACCCGCGTCGCGTTCGAAGCGGGCATGGCCCAACTCGGGGGTCAGGCCATCTTCCTCGGTGTCCATGATTTGCAGATCAAGCGCGGGGAGACTCTTGCCGACACGGCGCAGGTCCTGAGCCGCTACGTCGACGGCATCGTCGCCCGCGTCGCCGCGCACAGCGATATCGAAGAGATCACCGCCGCCTCATCGGTTCCGGTCCTCAACGGGCTCTCCGACCGCTGCCACCCGATGCAAGCGCTCAGCGATCTACTGACGATGCAGGAGGCTTTCGGCGGCTTCACCGGACGCAAGCTCGCCTATCTTGGCGACGGCAACAACATGGTTCATTCGCTGCTGCTGACCTGCGCCGTGATGGGCATGAACGTGGCCGTGGCGTCGCCGCCGGGCTACGAGCCGGACCCGGAAGTCGTGAATCACGCGCGTTGGCTGGCCGCGGCCAGCGGCGCGGATCCCGAGATCGTCGTCACCGACGATCCGATGGCGGCCGCCAGCGGCGCCGATGCGGTCTACACCGATGTCCATGTCAGCATGGGTCAGACCGACGCCGCCACACGAGCGGTAGCCCTGGCGCCGTACAAAGTGACCACCAAGATCATGAGCGCGGCGAAACCAGCGGCGGTCTTCATGCACTGCCTGCCCATGCACCGCGATCAGGAGGTCGAAGCCGCCGTTGCTGACGGCCCGCGCTCGATCATTTTCGATCAGGCCGAAAATCGGCTTCATCTGCAAAAGGCAGTCCTCCTGCACACCCTCTGCTCGACAGTGGCGTAAGGAGAACAACAGTAGTGCAGACAGTGATCGACGGCTACAACGCGACGGGGCTGGGCGGGCAGGTCTTTTCCTGGATCGACGATCCTGCCGCGCGCGTCGCGGCTCCCGGACTGCGCGGGCGTAGCGTCCTGTCCGACCTCGACCTCTCGCGCGCCGAGGTCGACGCGCTCGTCCACACGGCGCTCTGGCTCAAGACCCAGCGCGAGCGGGCGCAACCGCACCCATATCTGGCCGGGAAGACATTGGGCATGCTTTTCCAGCATCCCAGCACCCGCACCCGCAATGCCTTTCAGGCAGGCATGGAGCAACTTGGCGGGCACGCGACTTTTCTCGGCGCGCACGAGCTCCAGCTCACCCGCGGCGAGACTTTGCCTGACACGGCCCAGATCCTGAGCCGCTACGTCGATGGTATCGCCGCCCGTTTCGGCGCTCATGACGATCTCATCGTCTTCATGGGCGGCGCCTCGGTGCCGGTCTACAATGCGCTCACTGAGCGCTTCCATCCCATAGAAGCCCTGAGCGACTTGTTGACCCTGCATGACCAGTTCGGCGGGCTCAAGGGACTGAAGCTGGCCTATGTCGGCGATGGCAACAACGTCTGCCACTCGCTGATGCTCAGCGGCGCCGCCGCGGGCATGCACGTCGCGGTCGCCTCTCCTGGCTCCTTTGCCCCCGACCACACCCTCGCTGAACGCGCGCGGGAGCTGTCGGCACAGGCGGGAGGCTCCATCCTCGTCACCGATGACCCCGTTCAGGCCGTCACCGGGGCCGACGCGGTGTACACCGACGTCCACGAGAGCATGGGTCAGCCGGACGACCCGCAGAAGCGACTCGCGCTGGCGCCGTACAAGGTGACTGTGGCGTTGATGGCGGAGGCGCGGCCGGCCGCGGTCTTCATGCACTGTCTACCGATGCAACGGGACATGGAGGTGGAAGCGGCTGTAGCGGACGGTCCGCAATCGATCGTATTCGAGCAGGCGGCAAATCGGTTGCACATGCACAAGGCCGTGCTCCTGCTGACGATGGGGTAGCGACGACACCATGAGCTAGGCGTCAGGGCGAGGGCTCTGTCGGCAAGGAATACAACCGCACGTGCAGGTGCGAGGGAGGAAGGAAAAAGCGATGGACGCGACCTGTCCGGAGTGTGGCGCCGAGCTGCATCTGAGCGAGGTCGAGCAGGGGGAGATCGTCACCTGTCCCGACTGTGGGGTCGATCTCGAAGTCCTCACTGTCGACCCGGTAACCGTCGGTCTTGCCCCCGAGGAGGGCGAGGACTGGGGCGAATAACCGGGCCGCGGGAGCGTTCCGGACGAGGTTGACGGCAGAAAAGGGGTCCGCAATGGCGACGGTAGGCGTGCTTTGCGCGCGTGGTCGAGTTGAAGAAAACGCGCTGATGGCAGCGCTGGCAGAAGCCGGCATCGTCTCGGCGCTTTTCCCGCCCGCGGACGAACCGCTGCCGGTCGGCCCGATGGCACCGTCACCGAGCGGACGGCCCTTCCCCGTACCTCAGATCGTCGTCGACCGCCACCCGACCCGGCAAATCGCCCGCGCGGTGCTGGCGACGTGCGCTGCCCTCGATGTACCCGTGCTCTGCGCGGGTATCGCCGCGACTGGTGACCGCCTCGATGTGGCATCGGCCGTGGCCGTGCACGATCTTCCGCGACCGCTGACGGCACTCTGCACATCGGAGGACGCCGGAATCGAGGCCGTTGCGGCAATGGGACTGCCGGCGACCCTGCTGCCCCTGGAGCTGAAGTCCTCGCCGATTGCGCTCCTCGACTGGGACGCGGCCGAGGCTGTCCTCGAACACCGGGCCGTGCTTGGCGGCATCGAAGGCTCCCTCGGACTCATCCAGGCCGGATCTCCGAGCACCGATAACCTGGTCACCGTGATCGTGGTCGACGGCGCTGCCGCCGCCTTCGAGACCAGATCTGGTAAGGCCATACCAAATCAGGCTCTCCAGCTGGCCGAGCACGCCGCCGCCGCGCTGAACGCGGCCCTCGTGGCCATCGTCATCGATGTGCGCTCCGGGACCCCGGTGGTCTGGGATGCGCGTCCCGTGCCGGATTTCCGGGACGCAATCCCGATCGGTGAACTGACCGTTGCACAGGTGATCGCCCGGGCGGTGGAGCGCCGATTGACGACGGGGGTGCAGCGCCTCTCGGTCGAACGTGAACCGGCATGGCGGGGTATCGCAACCCTCGCCCAAGGACAAGGGCTGGGACGTGATCTCATCATCAGCGCCTGAAATCGCGACGGCAGCCACGGCCCGGAGCGTCACCCCGACCGCCAGCGACGTCGATCTGTTGCGCCGCCTGGTCAAGATACCCAGTCTTTCCGACGACGAGCATGTGGCCGTCGCCGAGCTCTGTCGTCAAATGGACGCTCGCGGCTTTCGCACCAACATCGACGCCGCTGGCAATGCGATCGGGGTCATTGGCTCAGGGCCGCGCCAGATCGTGCTCCTTGGGCATATCGACACAGTACCCGGTCAGATCCCCGTCCGCATCGAGAGCGGCGAGTTGTGGGGCCGCGGCGCGGTCGACGCCAAGGGACCGCTCTGCACCTTCGTAGCCGCGGCCGCGGCTGCGGCACCCGGCCTCAGGACGACAGTTACTGTTGTCGGAGCGGTCGGGGAGGAGCGCCTCGGTTCTCCCGGCGCCAGAGCCGTCGCCACCTGGGATGCCCCTGATTACTGCGTCATTGGCGAGCCAAGTGGCTGGGATGCCGTCTGCCTCGGCTACCGAGGCACACTCGGGTTCCACTACCGGCTGCGCCAGCCATCTCGTCACACCGCTGGGCCGGGCGAATCAGCCGGGGAGCAAGCGATCGCGTTCTGGAACGCCCTGGTGACGGAGCTGGACGCCCAGAACGTCGCAATAGGCGCCTCCACCGGGTTTACAACCATCACCCCCTCGCTGCGCGAGATCCACTCGCGCGGGAACGGGTTGGAAGATGAAGCGGTCATGTCGATCGGTCTACGCCTCCCACCGGGGGTCGAGACGGACCAGCTTCAGGGACGCCTGCGAGAGCTCGCCGCGCCGGCCGCGATCGAGGTCGATGGGGTGCAAGCGGGATTTCGCTCGCCGAAGCAGACCCCCTTAGTGCCCCCGTTCCTGCGCGCCATTCGTGCCGCGGGCGGCTCTCCCCGCTTCACCCTGAAGCTGGGGACCTCTGACATGACCGTCGTGGGACCGGTCTGGAACTGCCCTATGGTTACTTATGGACCTGGCGATGCGTCACTCGACCATACGCCCGAGGAGCGGATCGATCTCGAACAATACGGTCTGGCCATTAGCATTCTGCGCGACGTCCTGGTGTCACTGTGACTGAATCGAGTCCCAACGGTCACGCTCGGCTGAGGCCATCCCATTCCACCCGGCTCGGTGTGCTCGTCTCCTACCTGCGCCCCGAGGAGAAGTCGATCCTTGCCACGGCCCGCGATCGGGGCATCGAAGTCGCACCGATTTTCGATCGCGACCTCGTGCTCGATCTCTCGTCGCCACACGCTCCCGGCAGCGGGCTCGATTTCGACGTCGTCCTCGACCGCTGTGTCGCCCACTCGCGCTCCGGCTACACCCTGCGCGCGCTACGCCGCTGGGGGATTCCCACCCTGAACGATGCCGAGGCGGTCCGGCTCTGCGACGACAAAGCCGAGAACAGTCTCGCGCTGGAGGCAGCGGGTATTCCTACGCCACGCACACTGATTGCCTTCGACGTTCCATCCGCGATCCGGGCCTGCGAGACTCTCGGCTATCCCGCTGTGCTGAAACCGGTCACGGGGTCGTGGGGCCGGCTCCTGGCCCGCGTCAACGGCCCCGATCAGGCGCGGACGGTGCTGGAACAGAAGAAAGAGCTTGGCTCATTCCACCATGCCATCTTTTATGTCCAGGAGTATGTTGAGAAACCGGACCGTGACATTCGCGCCTACGTCGTCGGTGATCGCGTGCTCGCCGCGTCATATCGGACTGCAAAGCACTGGGTCACGAACGCTGCCCGTGGCGCCGAGTCCCTGCCGTGTCCGATCACCCCGGACATCGAGGATCTCGCGCTCCGCGCTTGCGTCGCCGTCGGAGCCCGACTTGCCGGTGTCGATCTGATCGAGACTCGTGATGGACTAGAGGTCATCGAGGTCAATACCGGCGGCGAGTTCAAGGGTCTCCTGTCGACCACTGACGTCGACATTGCCGGCGCCATCGTTGACGAGGCGCTGCGCACGGCGCGCCTGGGGGTCGCATGAACGCTCCTCTGGTCGTCGGCGTCCTCCTCTCACGTGTGCGCGTCGAAGAAAAACTGCTTCTCACCGAGCTGGAGCGGCGCGGTGTCGAGATCGCACGCTTCGACGATCGTCAGTTCTGGCTCGATCTCGCCGCCCCCGACTCCGCGATGTTGCGCTGCGACGTCGTGCTGGAGCGCTGCATCAACCATCTTCGCGCCCTCTATACCCTGCGCGTCCTGAACGACTGGGACGTGCCGACCGTCAACAGCTACGAGGTTGCCAACATCTGCGGCGACAAGCTCCTCACCTCGACCGCATTGGAGCGTGCGGGCGTTCCCACCCCGCAGACGCTCATCGCCTTTACGCCTGACTCGGCGCTGGCGGCCTGCGAGGAGATCGGTTACCCGGTAGTCATGAAACCCGCCGTCGGCTCCTGGGGCCGGCTGCTCGCCAAGGTCAACGACCGGGACGCGGCGGAAGCGCTTCTGGAGCACAAAGTGACCCTCGGGTCATTTCACCACGGCGCCTTTTACATTCAGGAGTTCGTGCGCAAACCAGGACGCGATATCCGGACCTTCGTCGTCGGCGACCAGACGATCTGTGCCATCTATCGCGACTCCCCGCACTGGATCACCAACACCGCCCGTGGCGCCTCGGCCAGCAACTGCCCGGTCAGCGACGAGCTTCACGCCCTCTCCCAGGCCGCCGCCAGAGCAGTCGGGGGTGGTGTGGTCGCCATCGATCTCTTCGAGAGCGACCGCGGATTGCTGGTCAACGAGGTCAACTACACGATGGAGTTTCGCAACAGCATCGACACCACCGGAGTCGATATCCCGTCTCGCATCGTCGACTACGTCCTCGCGGTCGGAGAAGCGGAACGAGAGCGCCGTAACCTGTCGGCGGCTCCCACGGTCGCCGCTGCCGACGACTGATGATTGTCATGGCGAAACCCGCTGAAAATCCGCTTGACTACGACCAACGCGCGACGGAGTATGCCCTCCACCGTAGCGTTCATCCCGGCGTCCTGGATCAGCTCATCAGCAGCGGCGCCTTCGGTCCTGAAACCCGCGTGCTCGACGTTGGATGCGGCACCGGGAACTACGCCGCCGCGTTGACGGCGGCCACGAGCTGCCGGATGTCCGGCGTCGATCCATCACAGCGAATGCTCGATGCCGCTCGCAATGCGGCGCCATGGGATTCCCTCCAACAAAGCGGCGCGGAGAGCCTGCCGTTCGGCGACCACGAGTTCGACGTCGTCATGTCGACCGATGTCATCCATCACATCTGGGATCGGGACGCCTATTTTCGTGAGGCGGCCAGGGTGCTGCAGCCCGGAGGACATCTCGTCACGGTGACCGATTCACATGACGACATTCCGCGCCGGCGGCCCCTCTCCAGTCACTTTCCGGAAACCGTCGCTATCGAGCTAGAGCGCTACCCGCCGGTGCCAAAACTGCTGGAGGAGTTGACTCACGTCGGGTTCGTCGAGCCACGGCTTGTCCAGGTTTCACTCGACTACGATCTCGATAATATCCAGGCATACCGGGACCGGGCTTTCTCTTCGCTCGTCCTAATCGAAGAGGAGGCGTTTCGCCGCGGTATCAGTCGCCTCGAAGCAGACCTGGCGCGGGGTCCGATCCCCTGCGTCTCGCTCTACACGTTGATTTGGGCACAAGCGCCGGGGTTGTAGCACCCGCGGCAGTACATGGAGGCCAAAGGTTAACGATGAGGGTTTCGATTATTGGCGGCAGTGGCTACGCGGGCGGCGAGCTGGTTCGTCTCCTCCTCGACCATCCCAAGGTCACGATCCAGCAGGTGACATCCGAGCGGCACGCCGGCAAATTTGTCCGCTCCGTCCACCCGAACCTGCGCAAGCGGTCGGACCTCAAATTCTCGAGACTCGCCGACCTCCAACCGGCCGACGTCATCTTCAGCGCGCTGCCGCACGGCGTCGCCATGGGTCAGATGGCCGAGCTGCGCCAGAAGTCGCCGATCGTCGTCGACCTCAGCGCCGACTTCCGGCTCCGCGATGCCGCGGACTACCCGAAGTGGTATGGCCACGAGCACCAAGACCCCGAGCTCCTTGGATCGTTCGTCTATGGCATACCGGAGTTGCATCGTGAGGAGCTACGCGACGCCGATCTGATCTCCAGCGCCGGCTGTATGGCAGCAACCAGCATTCTCGGTCTCTATCCGCTCTTCCAGGCGAAGGTAGTGGACCTTTCCCGGCCGGTGGTGGTCGAGGCGAAGACGGGATCATCCGGCTCAGGTGGCGCGCCCGGACTCGGGTCGCATCACCCCGAACGCAGCGGCGCTATGCGTTCGTTCAAGCCGACCGGCCACCGCCACTCGGCCGAGATCGTCCAGGAGCTAACCGTCGACGGGCAGGGACCGGAGGTTGCCTTCTCCGCCACCGCGATTGAAGCGGTGCGCGGTATCCTCGCCACCTCCCACGTTTTCCTCAAGGATCCCCTGCCGGACAAGGAGATCTGGGCTATCTACCGGGCGGCTTACATAGATGAGCCATTCATGCGGCTTGTCAAGGAGGCCTCCGGCGTCCATCGCTACCCGGAACCTAAGCTCCTCTCCGGCTCCAACTGGTGTGACGTCGGGTTCGAACGCGATCCCAACTCGAACCGCGTCGTGGTCATGGCCGCGCTCGACAACTTGATGAAAGGCGCG
>DASUQU010000145.1:0-4065 GCA_036280495.1 Thermomicrobiales bacterium
TGAATGGTGATCTCGACCAGCCGATCGATCCGAGGATGCACTTCCAGGCTCGGGACAGGTGCTGCGCTTTCCGTAACCTGCAGGCGGAGCGATGGCGTTTCCGTCTCAGCACCAGCCGCGGCTGGCTCCAGCGCGCGCGCCATCGCGGCCACCATATCCGGCTCCGCAGGAGCAAGTGGCTCGGGTGCCTCCTCCGGAGCCACTTCTGCCGCCTGCGCCACCACTGGCTCCTGTGATGGCTCAGCCTCAGTGATCTCCGGTGCTGCTTCCTCTGCCACGGCAACGATTGGCTCGGGCTCGATCGCTTCCGGGACCTCTTCCACCACTGGTTCTGGTTCTGGCGCCGCTTCGATCGCGGCGGCCTCACTTTCCTCCGTCGAACCTGTCGCCGCGGCCACTGGCTCCAGTTCTGGCTCTAATGCTGCGGCAAATGGTTGGGCCGCGGTTATTTCAGGAGCTGCTTCTGCCGCAACCGGTTCGACGGCGGGCGTTTCCTGGAGCTCGCGGAAGTGGACGTCGACTTGTCCACCAGGGTTGGCATCGCTCAAGATGAAGACATGCTGACCGCAGTCTGTGATGGTATTGACCGGGCTCCAGGTCAGAGCCGGATGCCTGAATCCCGTCATCAGCTCGATGTTCCGGAATCCCATCGCGTTCGCATCCGGGTAGTCCGAGCACTGCTTGATCCCGTACGCCGCCATGACCACGCCGCAGCGCGACAAATCACGGACGTGAAAGACCGGGAGATCAGCGTCCGGAAACTCTTCAAATCCGGACCGGTAATCGCAGTGTGCCCGTTGCCGCCCCGCAAGCCTGATGACTCCAGTCAGTTCGTCCCCGACGCTGACCGGAACGAGCTCGCCGTGGAATACGGCGCCGGTTGTGCCACCGACGTACCAACTCGCGACCGACCAATACTCGCCCCCGCCGGCCGCCGAGGGTCCCCACTGCAGGGCTGGTAAGAGCGTCATCGGAATCGTGTCTTGCATGGCCGAGAAGAGAAAGATCGTCTGCCCGGATCGGCTCGCGGGTTCCGGCGGCACTGTCCACGTGGAGCGGAACGATGAAACGTGCTCGGTACCCTCGTTGGTCCAGTGCGCAAACGCTATCCACCCACGTCCCAAGGACGGAGCCAGCTCGCTTCCTTCTGGGGTCTCTGCGCCGGGGGGAAGCGCGTATCCTGGTGTCATGGCCGGGTTCTGCCCATCCCGGGGCACCGAGCCATAATCGGCCACCGGCGAGTCCGAGGCATCGACTCCCTGTAAACGACCGGTCAGAATACGGAGCCTGAGGTCAGCTCCGATTTTGTGGACCATTTCGCTCGGGCGGTACCCTCCAGGGGTTACGACGAGTTCAGGCGCCATGGCACTCTCTCCTCAGCGGATAGGGCTCTCATTCGGACGGCCCCTCGACCATTTGCACAAGCCTGCAACACTAGCTCGGCAGATCACGTTGTCCCTTACGAGTTGACCGCCTTGGCCTCGGGCGGTGCCGCGGCATTGCCGCGTGTCCGCTTCCAGGTAAGATCGATCAGGATCGCAAGGAAGATGACGGCGAGTATTGCCGTCACGGCCTCGACTCCTCGTAAGCGACCTGGGAGACTCGCGCCCACATGGTCCTCCCGGTACTCTCCGGGCAATGCGGTCGGTTCAGCTGCCATGAAACTTCCTCCTGGTACGACTTTGATGAGACGAAGTCAGAACGTTGATTTGGACCGCATTTACAAACGTTGAGCGCAACCTTGCGTGAGGAAGCGCATGAGTCTCACCAGCCGGACCATTGACGGCATTGCCAGTCATGAGTGCTCTGCGGTTGCCAAAGACGACCGGCATTGCCAGGGTCAAGGGGAACGAACCGAAGGTGATCCAGACCGGTCATCCCGGCAACTTGCGCCGTCAGAAACGTTCGATTCCCGGTCAATGTCCGACCCAGCCGGCGAGAGCGATCGGCTGCGCTAAGTCGCGCCCGGGTCTAGGATTCGGCTTACCTCACGCTAACAACGAGCAAGTCCTAGTCACATCGGTCCAAAGTCGTAATGCCCGCAAGGATCGGTACGGAGCAATATCGCGGGGTCGATCAGGGCCAGCGAAAGAGGTCGCATTGGTCGCGACTGACACGTTCGTACCCCGGAAACTGGAACGAGACCGCGCACCCGTTGTCACCTGGGGGAATAATCCGCCGGCAATTCCAACCGGGGCAGCATCTCAGGGATTCCGGGCGGGGCGGTTTCCAGACGCCGTGCGTACCACCGCGTCAAGAGGGAGCCTGTCAGCGCATGGAGCAGCACGCTCATGACGATGGCCCAGCTAACCACCGTAGTGAGCGTACTCGCCTCAGGCTCCGCCCCATGAAGTGCCTCATAGGCGATCAACATGAGGATGATTGATGGTAAGCCTCGCGGCCCTAACCAGCCCATCACGAGCACGGTATCCGGCCGCAGGCCTGATCCGACCATGCTGAACGCCACGGGAATCATGCGGACGAGGGTGAGAGCGACGATAGCGAAGACGACAGCTCGCGCATCGGCCGCCCGCAAGATCGGCACGACAAGGTTGGCTCCGAAAACCGTCCAGATGAAGATCGAAAAGATCGTGCCGGCAATTTCAGTAAACTCCGTGGCTCCGTGGAGCTGGGTATGAGTCACGGCGCCGAAGGCAAGGCCGCCAACGAATGCGGCGACGAGGACGTTGCCGCCAACGCCGTGTGCGGCCCAGAATATTCCCAGCGCCAGCGCCAGATTGCCGAAACGCTCGGCGACGGGCGTTGTCCAGTGGTTTGCAACCGCGGCGGCGAAGAGCCGCCCACCGACCAGGCCGATCGCCGCCCCGACCGCCACCGCCAGGCCGACTTGTGAAAGCGCGTCGAGAAGCCATCCGTTCTCGCGCGGTCGGTGCCCCTCGAGGGTCAGCGCGACGAACAGGGCGACCAACGGGGCCGCAAGGCCATCGTTCAGCCCGCTCTCAATACGAAGCACCCGCTGAATCCGCACCGGTACGTGGCGGTCGCCAAGGGTCGGCATCACCAGGGCGGCATCGCTCGGGGCGAGGATTGCCGCAACCAGGAACGCGAACCCGATGCCCAGCTGGGGATACAACGCAAAGGCCGCGAAAGCGCCGAGGATCACGGTCATGGGCAGACCGATCAATAGCAATCGCCCTGCAAGTCCAGCGTGATGCCTCAACCGGCCGAGGTCGAGCGACGCCGCGTCAGCGAACAGCAATAGAGAGAGAGTCACTTCGGCGACTCGTTCCACGCCAGCCGCTGATGTCGGGATGTCGATGAGGCCGAGCACGTCCGGGCCCGTCAGCGCGCCGGCCACGACGAGGACCATCGGCATGGTCACTGAGAAGCGTCCGAGCCAACCGGCAAACACCGCATAGAGGACCACGATGAGCAGAAACAGTATCCAGTCCTGATCGCTCACTCATCGACCCTTGTCGTCATCGTCGTTGTCGGGCCGCCTGCTCATTGCGCTATGTGGCGAGCGGCGCGACGAACAGCTTCATCCCGGCCCGGTGTAGAGCGGCGTCGCTGTTGTGGTCACCGATTCGGAACGTCATCGGTCCAATGGAATAATTGCAAGGTGCAATGGTCGAACGCCCCGCACCCGTTGACCCACGGCTTTGGCCGGCCGGGGGCTCAACGGGTGCGCTCGGGCAGCGAGTTCAGCGGGATGGTGATATTTGGCCGACTGTCTCCGGCGCAGCTATGGTTGCGGCGTCCCGGCGACCGGCGACCCGGCAGCGATGCTGAACTGGATGATGTCATCGATCAGCAAGCGTTCTCCGACGGGGGTGAAGACGAGGAGCAGGGTCTCCTGTCCGCCCGGCCGCAGCGCCGGCTCTCTGATGTCGGCCAATGCGACGATCCGCCCGTCGTCCAACCGAGCCACGTCGGTTACGTTCACGAGTTGGGCGCGCTCCTCCTCCGCGCGCGGCGCCGGCGTCCCAGCCAGGTTCGCCCGCGCTTGCTCGATCGCGTCGGCGGCCCGCATGCTGGCGAAAAACCGGGTGAGCGCGGCGTCGCTCATGAGCGCGGCGAGGCGCAGGTTGTCGTCGGCGTTGA
>DASUQU010000146.1:0-15719 GCA_036280495.1 Thermomicrobiales bacterium
GGGGTAGTAGTGCTTGAGCCATGACGACTGGTAGGCCAGAATGGCGAATGCGGTCGCATGGCTTTTCGGAAACCCATACTCCGCGAACCCGATGAGTTTCTTGAATACCTTCTCGGCAGTTGCCAGATCGACGCCTTGCGCGAGCGCTCCGTTACGAAACTGGGTCCAAAGACGCGTCATCGCCTCATGCGATCGCTTGCGAGTCATGGCGCGACGGAGTTGGTCGGCCTGACCGGCGCTGAATCTCGCCAGCGCCATTGCTACCCCAAGAACCTGCTCCTGATAAAGGACAACACCCAAGGTTTCGCGCAGCACCGGTTCCAGACGGGGATGATCGTAGACCGGAGGAGGAGCGAGCCCACGCCGATCAAGTTCTCGATGCCGGACATAAGGGTTCACCGCACCGCCGATGATTGGCCCTGGACGCACGATCGCCACCTGCACGACAAGATCTTCGAGACAGCGGGGCTGGGTACGCAGCAAGGTCTGGATCTGAGCCCGGCTCTCGATCTGGAAGGTTCCGATCGTATCCCCAGCGCAGATCATGTCGTAGACCGCCTGATCGGTGAAATTGATCCGGCTGAGATCAACCGGCGGCTTGCCGTTAGCGGGGATCAGGCGCAGGGCCTCTTCGACGAGAGAGAGCATCCCCAGCGCGAGGAAATCGATCTTGATGAACCCGGCATCATCACAGGAATCCTTGTCCCACTGACAGAGGTAGCGTCCCTGCATGGAGGCGGGTTGCACCGGCACCAGATCGACGAGCGGAGCGGAGGAGATGATCATCCCGCCGGAATGCTGGCTGACGTGTCGTGGAAATCCAGAGAGCTCCCCGGCCAGCTCTACCAGATAGCGCCAGGGAGGCGCCTCCAGGCGTGACGCGTACTCCGGGATGCGAGCCAGTTCCAGGCCGAGATCTCCGGCCTGACGCGGCTCACTGAGCTTGGAGATACGGTCGAGATCGGCGATCGGGATGCCGAGAGCCTTCCCGACGTCACGCAGGGCGGAGCGGAGACGGTAGGTGGGAAAAGCGCAGACGAGCGCGGCGTGATCGGGACCGAAGCGCTCGTAGACGCGTTCGATTAGGCGCTCGCGGATCTCGCGCGGAAAGTCGAGATCGATGTCCGGGATGGAGCTCATCTCATCGTTGATAAACCGGCCCAGCATCAGGTTGTGCGCCAGAGGATCGACGTGGGAAAGGCCAATCAAATAGCAGACGATCGAGCCGACGGAGGATCCTCGTCCACGCCCGGGAGGGAGCGTGGCGGCGAAGCCATCCACACCGCGGATCTCGACCGAGACCTCCCGTGCTAGCTCGAGCAGATCGCGATAGAGCAGGAAAAAGCCGGACAATCCGTGTCTGGCGATCAGTCGCAGTTCCTGCTCCAGCCGTTCCTCGGCGGTTGGCCAGTCTTTCGTGTCATACCGGCGGTGCACCTCGCCACGACAGATCCCGGCGAGAAGATCGTCGGGTGTCTGCCCAGGCGGTGTGGGATAGCGAGGAAAGAGGTAGGCAAGATCGCGCGTGAGATCGAAGGAAGCACAACGCTCGGCGAGAACGGTGGTGTTGTGCACGGCCTCCGGATAGGCCGCGAATCGCGCGACTGCCTCTTCTGGTGAGCGAAGAAAAAACTCCGCGTTCGGTAGGCGCTCACGATGGCACCCATCCAGAGTCGTGCGGTGGCGAATGGCAACCAGCACGTCCTGAAGGCGGCGCCGTGCCTGACGATGATAGTGGACGTTGCCGGTGGCGGCCGTCCGCAAACCGGCGTCTGCCGCGAGGCGAGAGAGCGTGGCAATACGGCGGGTATCGCCGAAGACGAGATTGTGCTGTAGCTCGACCGCGACATTATCCGGGCCGAACCACTCGACGTAACGATCGAGTAGCTGACGGGCGTCACTCCAGCAGCCAACGTCGACCAAGCGCGAGAGCGCGCCGCGCCGGCATCCGGTAAGCAGGATCAATCCTTGAGCGTGTTCCGCGAGCAATGAGGGATCGAGGCGGGGTTGTCGCTCCTCGTCTTTTTTCCAAACCTCGCGAGGTGGGGAGAAGGAGGCGAGGCTGCTCTCTGCGGGGATGTTTGGACCGGCGTAGGCAGCGGTGATGAGCCGGCTGAGATTCGAGTACCCCGTGACGGTCTCTGCAAGGAGAGTGAGATGGGAGCCATCGGTCAGGGTCAGCTCGGCACCAGTGATAGGGGTGATGCCAGCCGCCCGTGCAGCGCGTGCAAACTCCATGGCGCCGTGGAGTCCGTCATGATCTGTGATGGCCAGAGCTCGGTAGCCCAGATCGGCGGCCTGACCAACGATCTCTTCTGGCAGAGACGCGCCATCGAGGAAGGAGTACGCGGTGTGAAGATGGAGCTCGACGTAGTCCTTCACCCTTAGTAAGTCTGCTCGAACCAGCGATCGATGATGCGGTCGTGGAAGAGCGTGCGTACGGCGCCGTCACGGAGGATGACCTGGACGTAGTGCCGGCTAATGGGGACACGCCACCACTCGTCGTCGACGTACCAGGAATCATGGACGCACTCGACCTCGTGGCGCCGGTTGCGCTCGCGCAGTGTGATCGGCAGCCCGCTTTGTGGGTCAACCGTGACATGAACCGGACGGGGAAGGTTCAGACATCGTACGCAATCAGCACGTGTCTCCGCTCCGGTAGACGCGACCATGGCTCGACCTCCGCAACACGATAGAGACCGGATGTCCCGAACCGCTGCTTGAGCTGGTGGCTTGCTTCGGCCAGTTGCCAAGGGCGACGGGAATGGAACCCAGGGAGAAGTTCCTGGCGGCTGGTAGCGTCGATCAGACCGGAGAGTTCCAGCGTGAGTGCGACGATCGGCCCGGGCAGCGTCAAGGTTTGCACTCGGTACCCCAGGGCCTCGATGAGACGTTTGCGGCCTCCAGGATCACGCAAGGTCGTGACCTGCTCCCAGGATTGGCCATCCTCCAGGGAGGCGTGCAGCCGAGCCTGGCGAACGTGACGATTCCGCAGTGCGGCGTGATCGAATGCGCGGAGCACGAGCCGCGTGATAGCGATGAGCACTGTTTCTCGGCTGGTAGCTGGCGCGGGCAAGGTGAGCGATTCGCTTACGGTTTCCGGTTGCAGTCTGGCACGTACCGGCTCGCGATCATTCCCCCGCGCTAACTCCCAGGCTCGTCGCCCTTCTGCCCCAAAGCGGGCTTGCACTGCCGTCGGGGATAGGCTCGCGAGATCACCTAAAGTGCGTAACCCCAGGCGTTCCAGGCGCCGCCGCTTGTCCGGGGCAAGTGGGAGTAGGGAGACCGGCGCTTTCGCAAGGAAACTCTGGGCTGTGGGCGGCTCGACGATGACGACAGTGCCGGGAGGAGCGCCATGGGCGGCTACCCGTGCCGTGAACTTGTTTGGCGCGACACCCGCACGCGGTCGAAAAAGCGTAGGAACGGTGGCTAGCAAGCGCTCGGTGGCGAGACGCGGAGGACCCAGACGGCGTTCCAGCCCCGTCAGGTCGACGAGATAGCAGCCTGCTTGCCTGGCATCGACTTCGACTGCCGGGCTGAGTGTCTCCAGACCAGCGACGATCTGTTCCGACGCTGCGCTCTCGCGTACGGGATGGGGAGCAAGGATTATCGCCTCTGGACAGAGGGCGATCGCCTCTCGCAACTCTAAACCGATACGGACGCCGTGCGCGGCCGCTTCCGGGGTAGCGTCAATGACGACTGGTCGTCCACCCTGCGCTGGTCCCAACACCAACGGTGCGCCGTCGAGTTCCGGGCGGTCGAGCAGGGCAACCCGGAGGGCAAAATGCGGAATCACGAGACAGGCGATAGACACGGGTCCCTCCTCCGTGGACTTGCCGCCGGGAGAGCGCCTTGCTCCCCGCTCGAGAATAGAACATATGTTCTAACCCTTGCAAGGGTTGGAGGAATCGACTGTCATCTATCAGGACCAATATCTACGAACGGAGTGAACGTTCAGATTACTCTCCGCGCTTCCCTATATTCCATCTCACGTCTAAAGGCCCTGGCAATCGCCAGGGCCTTTAGCAAGAGAAGGGAGAGGGGGAGGAGGGCAAGTCCCTCCGAAACGTGGGTTGTTGAGCAGCGACGCTAGCGTGCTGCGGCAGGAAGGAGCCGTGCCGCCGAAACCCGCGACGAGAGCGTCGGGAAGCGATCGATATTGCGGATCGCGAGGGCAGTCGCCCCGCCGATCAACCCTAGCGCCGCCATGAACGCGAGTGCACCTGGTACCCGCCTCACAGGAAAGAAGGCAAGATCGGAAGCTGGAGCAGCGTGAAGCCGCAACACACTCCCCGAGCGTCCATCGATCGTCATCCGAATGGTGTCTCCAGCGCGAAGCGCTTCGAGAGGAACGCGTTCCTCACCGCGCACGAGGTGAGCATCCTGGCCAACCGAAAAGGCGACCGGAGAGTCAGCGCCATGCTCGACCAACGCGACCAATCCGTCGCTAGCGCCGATCAGTTTTCCTTCGACCGTGACCGGTACAGCCGGTACAGCCGCTCCAGTCTCCGGGGTGAAGACCGTGACGCCCGTCGCCGAGGCGTCGCTCCAGCGCACAGTCAGCGCCGATGCAAGAAGCGCGGTGAGCACGATAGCGGTCAGTGTGCGCACTGAACCAAAGAGGCGGGTCGACCAGGACGGTTCTGGACGATGCGCGTACATAACGAACCCTTTCCACCAGTAGCATGACGCCTCTGTCTACCCGGCGTAGCTCCCAAGGCACACTACGGGACTCAATCATTGCCCGGGATCCGAGGACACGCGCTGGCGACCGACCTGCCAATGCGGGGTAGGGATGAAATCTCGGCCGCTCAACGCGTGTCCTCGGTACGGGAGAGACGGCTGCGGGGCCATCTCGGCGGGGAGTTGTTTGCGGGGTTCGGATCCTCTGGGGGAGAGGATCGGCGGTGGCGGTTCGGGTCCGAGCAGCGGTGGCTGGGTCGCTTTCCGGAGTCCGGCGGGATTGCCTCGCCTAGAACGAATGTACTACGTTCGTGCCTCCCCGTCAAGTCTTTTCAGAACGAATTTTCTGAATTACCACTCCGGCGTTGCGGGAGCCAGCGAGGCCTGCCGTAGCCATTCGCTGGTCGACATTGCATACACCGTGCCAAGCCACGCGGAAAACCCGCCCGTGTTACGTAGAACGCCGTTGTGGAGTCCGTGTGAGATGCGCCGTCGAGAGACAACCGTAGAGGTATCAACTGGACTGCGAATGGTGCCGAATAGGCACTCACGGGCCTCAGTGCTTGACCCGGTCCTTGCCGCCGGTCACGGTCCGAAGCATGGCTGAAGGTAGACGAGCCGCACTAGGGCTTTCCGGCATGACACGTGCGACTGCCGACTAACCGGCAAGCCATTGCCCGACTGCGGCATGGCTGTCGGCTGGCTCGCCCTAGGCGAACGGCTCTACTCCTCAGCCCAGGTGACGGCTCGAGATCATTGACGGAGGTTCAACGTGCTACGGTCCTACGACCGCAAGATGCGAGTCTCTGTCCTCGCACTTCTGATCTGTTTCACGGCAACTGGTTCCACCACGGCTCAGACAGCTACACCCGCGGCGTACCCGGTGGCGCCTGACCCCAGCGAGTGCGTAATCGAGCCCATTCCAATCGAGGAGATTGTGAGGATCCTTGGAACTCCGCTTGCTGAACCTGGTGGCAGCCCAGTGCCGTTCGTGATCCCGCCGGGTAAGCCAGCCGATGCGGAGACGTCTGCTGACGTCGTCGCCACCCTGCGCCAGGTCTTTGCCTGCGCCAACGCCGGCGATCCACTCCGAATTGCAAGTTTGTACACGGACGATTTCGTACGTGACTTTTTCGGCGGTGTGCCTATCGAGGATCTCCTGCAATTCCTGGCCATCCCGCCTCAGCCACTACCCGAGGCGCAGAAGCGACTCATCATCCGCTTTGGGCAGGTCCAGCTCCTGCCAAACGGCCGTGCGGGTGTCGTCATCGTCCTCGACGAGCCGGACGACCCCCGCACCGAGGAACCCGACTTCGCCATCCTGGAGCGAATCGAGGGCCGCTGGCTGGTGGATGAGCTCCACGAACACGCTGGCGGTGAGGCTACTTCCGCGACCGGTACACCGTCGGCATAAATTAGTTGGGCAAGTTGGACTAGCGATGCGAGGCGGCGAGTCCTCGCCGCCTCGCATCGATCTGGGTGCCGGCGAGAGGCGGATCCGCCAATGGCCCGGAGGTTGCGAGGGTGCCAATGATCGTGGGCCAAGGTCTGGCGTGACCACAATCTCACGCCACGTCAACGATCAGACCCCGTCACGCAAAACGCGAAGGAGCGATCTGGATGTCCGACGACCATAGCCCTGGGGACCGGCGCCAACCATATTCCGATCGCGGCGGACCTGAAGGACGACACTCCGAAACGCACGACGTTCGGCGTGAAGAGTTGACCAACCCCGTTGGCCCGCATGCGGACGACCCAAGTTTCGCTGAACAACTGGCTCCCGCTGAGATGTCGCCCGGCGGAGGCCACGTCGGGGAGAGCGCTCCCGCAGCTGAGGACAAGATCCTGCACAGGCGACTTCTTGACCTTTCCAGCGACGAGCTGTCGCGACTGCAAGTCCTCGAGCCCGGCACCCGGCTCGAGCAGGGTGGTACCTACCTTGACCTCAACCGCCTTGTCGAGGGACCTTTCAAGGCCCTTGGCGGCCACGAAGCCAGCGACGACAACCGCTACATCGCCAAACGGGATACTGATTACGAGCTTTGGAACCGTCTCGTCGGTGAGGACACCGACCCGGAGATCGAGCGCCCGTGACGAAGGGTGATCGGGTTACAGCGCCACAGCGTGCCGAGGTGTTTCGGGAGCGAGGGCTCAGTTCAGTGGATGTCGCCCAATTACGCGGACCCGGGAACGAAATTAGAAAACCGTGTGCCGGGGCGTACGAAGACCCCCGATGTCGGTGACACGCTGATATCCTAACGCCCTTCGGTTTTGGACAACGGCAACAACAGGAGCGATACCCGATGGCCCGGCGGCGGATCGACGCCTCGCACGTAGTTGCGTTTCAAGAAGGTGGGCACCGCCATTTGCGGGATGGCGTGGTTGTTGCTGACGGTAGCGACATCATTCACGTTGGTCCCCAGGGAAGCTGGAACCAGCCCGTCGACGAGACCATCGATGGTCGCGGCATGGTGCTGACCCCTGGCTTCATCAACACCCACACCCATCTCTACGAATCGCCGCTGGACAAGAGCTTCGTCGAAGATATGGGCCGCCGGCAGTTCTATCTATCGGGACTATTCGAGTATCTCCCCGTGCGCTCGATGGCGATGGATGAAGAAGCCGCGCGCGCTTGCCTCGCCTATTCCATGGCTGAGTTGCTTCGCACCGGTACTACCACCGTCATGGAGATTGGTTCCTACGGTGAAGAGGCTGTGCGGCAGGCTGGCCGCGTCGGCATGCGCCTCTACATGGGCCTCGGCTACCGATCCGGTCGTTGGTACACGGACGACGGCAAGGAGGTGAAGTACGCCTGGGACGAGGAAGCTGGGTTGCGCGCCATGGACCGTGCGGTCCGCTTCATCGAGGAGCATGATGGCGCCCAGAACGGTCGGATCAAAGGATTTCTCTCCCCAGCCCAAGTCGACACCTGCACGGAAGACTTGCTCCGACGGTCCCGCCAGGCGGCGACGAGCATGGGGGTGCCGCTAGCCCTGCACACCTCGCAGTCGGTCAACGAGTTCCTTGAAATAACCCGTCGCCACGGCGCCACGCCCATCGAGTGGCTTCGCGACATTGGCTTTCTCGGGCCGGATGTCATCCTCGGCCACGCCATCATTGTGGCGCCCGGTTCCTGGACGAACTGGGCAGGCGATGACATCGGGGTTCTGGCCGAGACAGGAACAAACGTCGCCCACGCCGTTTGGGTGTTTGCCCGCCGTGGGATTGCCATGGAGAGCTTCGCCCGGTACCTGGCGCGCGGCGTGAATATGACTCTTGGTACCGACACGAGCCCGCAGAGCATGATCGAAGCCCTGAGGTACACCGCGGTGGTTGGCAAGATCGTCGATCGGCAGACCGAGGTCGCCACGGCAGCCGACGTCTTCAACGCCGCCACCCTGGCCGGCGCCAAGGCACTTCGCCGCGACGATCTCGGTCGCATTGCAGTGGGCGCCAAAGCCGATCTGCTCCTGTGGCGAGGAGACTCGATCTTCATGACCCCGTTACGGGATCCAATCCGGAACATCGTTTACTCAGCTGGTGCCGAGGACCTCGACACGGTGCTCATCGACGGCGAGGTACGCATGCGAGCGCGAGAAATCCCCAGTGTCGACCTGGCTGAACTGACCCGTGACCTGCAAGCGGCGGGCGAGCGCATGTGGGCCAACGTGAATCGCGGCGACTGGGCAGGACGAACAGTCGACGAGCTCGCGCCACAGACCTTTCCCGCATACGACGTAACACATACCGGGTGACCAACTCGACTTCCTATTGAGGCAGAGCCTAGTGCACGGTCCGAGTTGAGGAAGAGGCCGTCGGTGGATCAGGATCGGTTCTCGTCTCCCGGAACGCCATAGCTGGGAGCCGCGGCGGGATCGACGGCGCGGATTCGATACGCATCCGCTTGCGGCCTCCAGAGGCGCCACAGCGCGTCCAGGGCGGCTATGGGATTGTCTGACCAGTCGACGCGGAGATCCGTCACCGGCCAGGAGACATCGTCGACGACGACAAGACCCGCGGAGTGCACCAGCCCTGCTTCGCCGCCGGCCCGCAGCCCTTCCCGCAGACCGGCCAGCAGCCGGTCGCCGATTTCTTCATCGGGAAGAGCGGCAAAAGCGTCGACCATGGCAGTGGGAACGCCGCGGTTAGCGAGGAGATTGCCGGCGGCGACACAATCGGAACTTTCCGCAATGGCGTGGAGGCCGAGAGTGTGCTCTCCGGACCACGTCGCGGTGAGTCCGTTCCGGTCGATTGCAGTGAGTTGCCTCCAGGCGATCAGAGGCTCCGCGTCAGTCAATGCCGCCATCGCCTCCCGTGCGGAAGCACCAGCGGCCATCGAATCGAGCAGCAATATACCAAGACGCGGGTCGGTGATGTTCTGAGTGCAGACAGCGCCGACACCTGCTCGGGCCCATGCGCAGCGGGCGGCGACCGCCGGGGATGACGATGAGATAGCGACTCCGAACTGTCCGCTACGCAGACAACGGCCCGCGATAGAAAGGGTCACGGTCTGTCCTTTGCCGCGCGGTCCGGCGGAATCACGGCGGTCGCGTCGATCTCGACGAGCCATTCTGGACGTGCCAATGCCGAGACGACCACACCGGTCGAAACTGGGAACACACCCTTAAGCCAGCGGCCCATTACTTGATACACCGGGTCTCTGTAGCGTACGTCGGTCAGGTAAACCACGATCTTGACGATGTCTTCGAGCGCGGATCCCGACTCCTGGAGCAACATTGCGATATTCGCCATCGCACGCTCGGTCTGCGCCGCGACATCGCCAACTCCAACCGATTCCCGCGTCTCCAGGTCCTGTCCGATCTGGCCCCGCAGATAAACGGTGTTCCCCGCGACGACAGCCTGGCAGAGATCGTTATCGAGATTTTGCTCGGGGTAGGTGTCGCGGGTATTGAAGGGCCGGATCCGACGGTGGCTGGTCATGGCTCTACGACCCGGTGTGACGACGGCTGAACGCGAGCCTTTTCAGTTGCACCCGAAGGGGGAAGGACATCACGGCTCTCAGCCGCCTTTCCGTTCGGATTCGCGCCGGTGCCGTCAGGGACCGAACGCCTCCCTTCGACCCGTTGGGATAGACCGGCCGACTCGCGCACGATGCGCATTGGCTCCGCGAAATCGAAGTTGCGGTAGACCGCAAGGAGATGCGCGAAGGGAGGTGACTGAGCGAAGAGCTGGAACGTGAGCCGATGCCCCGCGTAGTCCGAGTTCAAGAGATCACGGGCATAAGCGAGCAACTTTCGGCGATCCTCGGCCCGCCATTCCTCGTTGATGGTGTAGAACTTATCGAGCCAGGGTGCTGTTTCCGGGTTGGTGAAGCTGGCGAAGTCAGGTGTGACGCAGATCTGACCGCCGCAAAGATCGCGGGTAATGTGCATCATCTCCGCCAGCCCCGAGCAGGCATGGACACGGCCCGCGTAGAGAAGGCTCTGGTTCGGCATCATCAGACCGCCAGGGCTCTCCTCGGCGTCGGCAATTGCAGCCGTGAGAAAGGCATTGATACCTTCGCGGTACACCGCCAACGTGGCCAACTTCTCCTGGACGGCCTGTTGCTTTTCAAGGCCCGTTTGGCGGGCGTTGTACATTGCCGTGCCCAGCATCATGTCGGCATAACGCAAGATCCGCTGCACGAAGGCGAATGCGCTGTAGCGGTGGAGCGTGGCTCGGATATACGAGGCGGCACGCGTGTGCCTGTAGAACAGCACGTCCTCCCAAGGGATGTAGACGTTATCGAACACGATCAAGGTGTCGACTTCATCGAAGCGGTTCGAAAGCGGGTAGTCCTCCCGGGATTCTCGTCCCGCGAAGCCCGTCCGGCAGATGTGCTTCATCCCAGGCGAACCCATATGGGCGATGAATCCGACGGCGTAGTCAGACAACTGGCTGTCGCCCCAGTTGGCAATCGTCGGTTTGACGAAGGCCTGGTTGGCGTAGGCGGCCGCCGTCTCAAACTTCGCGCCCTTAACCACGATCCCGGCGTCTGTCTCTTTGACGACGTGGAGGAGCATGTCCGGGTCCTGATCCTGAGGGCGCTTGGAGCGATCTCCCTTTGGGTCGGTGTTGGCGGAGACGTGGAACGGGTCGAGCTTTGCCGCGAGTTCGACGTGGCGGCGGATGTTGTCCGAGAACGTTGGATCGATCTCGTTGAGCACCTCTTGCCCGTCGTAAAGCGACCACATCTCGCCGACGGTCTCGTCGCCGACGCGCGTCACAACCCCGCCGATGTCATCCATGACGACGTCCACTGCGCGTCGCTTCGCCTGCCAATCGTCGCGGGTCCGGGGCAACTGCAGCCCGACGGCAAAGCGCTCCCCCGAAGCCGGGTCGACCGTCGTCATGATGTCGCGGGTGGCGCGCTCGTGCGCCATGTCGTAGATGCGCGCCCGGATATCGACCAGGGGCTTGAACATTGGATGGGTCGTGACGTCCGCGACCCGCTGTCCGTTCACCCAGACGTCGCGCCCGTCGCGAATCGACTCCCGGTATTCGGCCCCGTTCCTGATCATTCGTATCCCTCATGACACCTGGGCCCGCCGGTCCGGACTCGTTTCGGCTGTTGAGCCGGCCGGTGGCGTCGCAGATTGATCGCTACTCGGATGAGTGTGTCTGGCCCGCTGACTCTCGATGGATGCCTTCGGCTCAGGAAGTGCTTGACAGGAGTGTAATCGAGTACCGGGCGGCGGTCCGCGTGGCATCCAGAGAACGCAGGGCAGGAGCGAGATGGAAGTCGCGCGTGACCCGGACCGGGCCTTCAATAGGGTGCGGCGACTCGTCGTCTCCGGGCCGCCTATCGGCCGAAAAAGTGATCCGAGTAGACACGCCAGCGGAGAAAAATGGATAGCGGCGTGCCGCCCATGTGCCGTGTGTCCGTAAGAAGACCGCCGCACCGCGCCATTTCATCGACGTCCGTGTGCCGTGCATTCCAATGTCCGCGAATGCTAGTCTGTAAACAAAGGCATAACAGATGCCGACGCGGCGAGGATCGGGACGCATAGGCAGCTCGAACGATCCCGCGTGTGCACAGCCCCGCGAGTAGGGAAAGCATGAATTCGACGTCTACATCCCAGGCTTCGGGGCTCTTCGCTACCGCGACTGATCCGGTGAAAATGCGAGCAATCCTGGAGCGCCACCTGCGGGTGCCAGGTGGTCCGCCCCTTGAAGTGGTGCAATGCACGCCCTCCTTCATGCGAGGGCGGGGGTCGCGGAGCCTGTTCCAGTACGACCTGACCCTACGCCAGCCGGACGGGCAAGAATCGTCGAAGCTTGTAAGCGGTGTCGCCTTCGGTGGGGAGCGAACCCGGAAAACATGGGAGACACTGGATCTTCTCGATACGGAGATTCCGCGTGAATCGAACATCCGCCGTGTCGCTTATGTACCCGACCTCGACCTCCTCTTACAGGTTTTTCCCTTCGACCACGCGCTGCCAGCGTTAGAACGGCTAATGACAGGGCCCCTGGAAGGGCTCCTCGAGCCTATCCTGGCTAGGTTCGGGCACGGCGATTGGCGCCTGGAGGAGTGGCATTCCGAGTCCGTCCGCTATAGAGTCGATCTTCGTGCCTCTGTCAAGTTGACGGTCCGCGCCACGGATCAAGGGGCCGGCCGCAGGTCCGAGAGGCGTTTTTTTGCGAAGGTCTACGCTGGTGACCAGGCGGAGCGGGCCTGGACTATTCAGCAGGACCTGGCGGTTGCCCTCGCTGCGGCAAGCGACCCGTTCGCACTCGCGCCGTTAGTAACCTACCTTCCTGAAGCTCGGGTGCTCGTGCAGAATGAAGTAGAGGCGCCGAGTCTTCCATATATGATCCGGAGAGCCGAGCGTGGGGAGGCAGTCGAAGCGGTCCGCCGCGCGGCTCGGGCGATCGCGGCTCTGCACCTCCTTCCCGTTGCCGCGCCCGCACACCGGATTGAGCTTGACCGGACCGACCCAGAACGCCTGCGCCGATCTGCCGACGCATTACGAAAATCCCGCCCGGAACTTGCCGCTGCGGTGAGCGACGTCGAGGCCGAGATCCTCGCTAGGCTCGACGCGATCGGTCAATTAGGCCCCGTGCCTACTCATGGAGATCTGAAGCCTCCACACCTCCTCTTCGATGAGGAGCGGGTCGTGCTGCTCGACCTAGACAAGTTCGCGGCGGGCGATCCGATGTTGGACGTCACAAGCATGCTCATGCCACTGCGGCGGGAGCGAAAAACTCGCTTGGCCGGCACCTCCTTGGCGCGCGTTTTCGCCGAAGAATATTTCGCGCGCGTGCCGCGGGAATGGGAACAGCGTCTCACCCCGCACTATGCGTGGGCCATCCTCGACGAGGCGAGTGAGTTCGCCATGAACCCACGGAAGAGCGATGCCGGAGCCAAGATCAGCCGGCGGGTGAGGCGCGAGCAGCGCGTAGAGCCCCTCCTAGAAGACGCGATAGGGGTGCTGGCCGGTCGAGTGTAACCGCCGATCCTCAGCTAGACGAAGTCTGGACAATCTAACGATTGCTTCGTGTTGGGTGGTGATCCAATTCGAACCGCGATGATGCGATGGAAGGATTTTTCGTGGAAGGGCCCGGAATGGAAGGGAAGCGGCGGAAGCAGCAGGAAGCGCCGGCTCAACGCGAGTCGAAGGCGAAAGTCCAATTCGGGGGCGGTAGGGCAAACCGGGTTGGAGTACACCCCGAGGCAATCTTCGGCTATCTGGCCCAGAATCCCGATGTTGCCGCGCTGATGCGCGATTACCCGCAACTAACCGACGCCGACCTGCGCGCCTATTTCGCCGAGGCCCGGTCGCTGGTCCAAGAAGCGTCAACAGTATCTCTTCGGAAGGCCGCCAGCCGGACGGTCTTTGCGCAGACCCATGGCCTGCCGGAGCCCGACTCCTCCGTCCATAAGGGCTACATCTTCCGGTCCTTGGTCGGGTTATTGAAGCCGGGGAAGTTACTCGATCTCGGTGCCGGAAAGGGCAATTTTTCGCTCGCGGCGGCCGAGTTGGGCTGGAAGGTGACCGCGGTGGATGCCCGCACTGTACGCTGGCCCGACGCGGATACCGAGTCTGACCCGGCCATGGCGAAGCTGATTCGCTCGATTAGCTGGGTGCAGGCCGATGTCCGGGAATTTCCAATTGAAGAAGGGGAGTACGATCTCATCTGCATCCTGGGGCTTCTGCATCATCTCGAAGTTCCTGATCAAATTTCGCTACTCAAGCGGTGTTCGAGGATGCCAACGCTCCTCGATACCAGAATCGCCATGGCTCTTGTGGACATCGAAGGTCCGTACGAGGGCATGCTCATCCGCGAGCGTGGGAAGACCAGTGAGGAGCGAGACGCAGAGCCTAAGGCCTCGTGGGGCAATCCCCTCTCCTTCCAACACACCGAGGAATCGTTGTTGCGCTTGGTCCTCGACTGCGGCTACATGAAGATGATGCAGATGCGGCCGCCGCACCGGCCGCACTACACCTTCTACCTCTGTCTCCCCGGATCCACTCAATGGGTTCAGCGGCGCGCGCGGGGCGAGGAGCCGCAAAGCCGAACAAGTGACTGAACCCGGCGCCCGCGGTCGACGCTACCTCAACGACGCCGCCAACCTAGCCGGGTCGCTTGTCCGGATTTGGCGTGCCTAGGACTCCGGCGCCGGCGGCGCCGAAGCCAGTGCAATGGTGAGATCGCCTGCCGACACTTCTGGTAAGGGAGCGATTCCAGCTGCGTCGACTCGCCGTCGCACACGCGCGATGACAGTTACCTGTCCGGCATGCTCGAACCGAAGCGTCAGCGGGAACGTTTCACCTTGCACCAAAGCTGTTCGGAGCCCACTGAGCACCAGGTGACTTTTTCCCGGCTCAAGGATGAGCGTCGATTCGGCCGGAATGGTAATCCCCTCGGGTATGGGCACCGCGGCCGGTTGGCCGTGCAGGAGAACAGCCCGACGTAGCCCGACACTTTCGGCGACCGGAGTGCTGCCTCCGAGTAGGCGGTCGTCCTCGTCACCATCATTCTCGATCAAGAGCGAGACGGGGACGCCGTCCACGGCCTGCCAGGGTGATGAATCCGCTTGCACTATGGCGCCTGGCAGTGCTGAGAAGTGTGCGCTCGGCAGAGTCACAACTTCAGGAGGTTCCGAAACGACAAGGCGCACCAGGACAAACAGGCAAACCGCACCGATCACGACCGGACGTTTGCCGCTGCTGAAGCGCTCAGTTCCTTTGCCCGGAGCTGTCCGCAAGCGGCGTCGATTTCGAGGCCGCGCGAGTAGCGGACGGATGTAGGAATACCCGCGTCGCGCAAGACGCCTGCAAAGCATTCGATGCTTGCTGGATCAGGACGCTCGTAGGGTAGCAACTCGACCGGGTTGAGAGGAATGATGTTGACATGACAGAGCCGGCCACGCAGAAGCGTAGCTAAGTCGTTCGCCGTCTGCTCGCCGTCGTTGACGCCGCGCATGAGGGCGTATTCAAAGGAAACCCGCCGCCCAGTTCGCTCAGTGTAGCGATCGACGGCCGCCATCAGCGTTGCAATCGGGTAGCGACGATTAATTGGAACCAGACATGATCGCAATCCATCGTCGGGGGCATGCAAGGAGATTGCCAGGTTCAACTGCAGCCGCTCCTCGGCCAGCGCATCGATCTTCGGCACGATCCCTGATGTCGAAACGGTGATGCGCCTAGCGCCGATGTTGAGGCCTTCCGGGTCGTGGACGATGTTGATGAACTTCATCATCTCCGCGTAGTTCTGAAGTGGCTCGCCCATGCCCATCATCACGATGTTGGTCAAATCCCGACCACGCTGCCGGGCCCCGCGAGCAGCTCCTACCACTTGAGCAACCATTTCTCCCGCGCCGAGATTCCGTGACAATCCCAACAGGCCAGTTGCGCAGAACGCGCACCCGATGGCACAACCGACTTGGCAGGAGACGCAAACGGTAGCCCGGTCGTGATAGAGCATCAAAACCGTTTCGAGCACTTGGTCGTCGCCGGCCCGATAGAGGGTCTTGATCGTTTCTCCGTCATCAGTCGCGACAGTGCGCACGGGTTCAAGTAGACAAACGGGTA
>DASUQU010000147.1:0-7396 GCA_036280495.1 Thermomicrobiales bacterium
GAGGGGCGCTATATCATCCCGCATCAGTCGCTCGACGAAGCGGGCGAGCGCCGGATCGGCCATGGCGTCAGCCACGAAAGGCTTGCCGAGCAAGGCGCCGATATAGGCGATGGCGGAATGGGCACCGTTGAGGAGCCGCAGCTTCATCTCCTGGTAGGGGCGGACATCACGGACCAGCTCCGCCCCGACGGCTTCCCAGCGCGGCCGGCCGGCGGCGAAGTCGTCCTCGATCACCCATTGCGCGAACGTCTCGGCACTCACCGCCGCCTCGTCGCGCAGGCCCAAGAGAGCCGATGCGTGATCGAGCGAGGCCGGCGTCGCGGCCGGGACGATCCGGTCGACCATGCTGCTTGGGAAGCGGACCTCGTCCTCGATCCAGGCCGCGAGATCACGGTCGAGCTGCCCGGCGAACTGCTGGACGAGACCGTGCAGCGTGCGGCCGTTGCTCGCCATGTTGTCGCAGCAGAGCACGGTGAGCCCACCCGCACGCGCGGCCCGCCGCTGCACCAGCCCGCGTAGGAGCCAGCCGAGCGTCGAGCGGGGCGGGTTCCCGCCGGCAAGATCGGCCCGGATGTCGGGATGGCTGAGGTCGAGCTCGCCCGTCGCCGGGTTGTGGCAGTAGCCCTTCTCGGTGACGGTCAGTGTGACGATCCGCGTCGACGGTGCCGCGAGCCGATCGAGCAGGGCCTCTCCCTCCTCGGGTGCGTACAGCGCCTCATGGATGATCCCGACCACGCTCGCCTGCTCGTTCGTCCCGTCGTTCTCAAGCAGCGCGTAGAGGCAGTCCTGTGGCCGCAACGCGTCGCGCACGGCAGCACCGCGCAGGCTCGCCCCGCTGATCGCCCAGGGTCCAGGTGCGATGGCGAGCGCACGTTGGGTGAGGATGGCCTGATGCGCGCGGTGGAAGGCACCGAGGCCAAGGTGGGCGATGCCGATGTCGGCATCGAGGGCGGCCGTGGGTGGCAGCACCACGGAGGACCTTACGTCCTTGAGCGTGTGGCGCGACAGTCGGTTCATCCTGCTTGCCTCGGGCCCTTGATCATTCGGTGCTGCAGGATATAGCATGCTAGTATACCAGCAGGCCTTCTTGCGCACCGGCAAGTGCAGCCGGTTCCTTCCGCCGCAGCGTCGCCACCACGATGGCGATCACCAGCAGTACATGGCCCAGTGACCGCGTGACGCCCTTACGACGTTGCGCCGCCGCCGCTCCCCGACGGCGATCCGCGTATCGAATCGGCCCTGACGCGAGCCCCGAGCATCATTCCCGCGACCACCGGTAGGGCCTCCCAGGAGATGGATGAATGCATACCGTGTAGAAACCCGCAATAGCGCTGACCCGTCGCTCGCGGCGGTCACGTTCCTCCGTAATCATTGCTCACGATCGATCGGAATCACCAGCCACATTCGACCCGAATCGCCCGTCATCTTCGGTGGAAGACGCACACGAGCGCTCAACAAGCAATGCCAAGCCGCGTGAATGCTTCGGGCGGGGCCTCGTACGCTCGCATCACCTTGACCATCTCTTCCTCAAGCCGCTTCTCCTGCACTGGATCGCGGTAGGGCGCGTTCTGGTCTGGATCCTTGTGCAGGTCGTACAGCGCTGTCCGGCAGTCTTCGAAGGCGAAGGACGCGGTGTGGCCCATCGGCTGGTTGGCCGGATTGCGCCGCGCCGGCACCTTCAGCACAGGGGCGCCGTCCATGAACGCAAAGCCACTGTGCAAGGTCGCGCGGCGGAGTTCTTCCATGTTGAAGAATGCATGAGCAGATTTAGTGACTTATCTTCCGAAATCAAAGACTTAGCTCCAGCCCATCGGTTCGGCTAAGCCATTGAATTTCCTCGAAAGCCGCTCCAAAGTGCCAAAGTAGTGATAGACGTTGTCCTCGTTGTCCTCGATAGAGAGGATCTTCGCCATCACGCCCCATTCATGCGGCCTTACCATAGCTCGCAAGGAGCGCGCGCAGCTCGGCTAGGAGCTGGTCTCGGCTATGAGGCGTCTTCTGCAGCACCTTGAGCACTCCGCCGTTGAGCCTTTGATGGTCCTCGTCGCTGAGATCGGCTGCGGTCACCACGATCACCACGGCGTGACGGCCCGCATCGGTGCGATGTAACTCCTCGAGGAACTCGAAACCGTCCATCTCGGGCATCATCAGGTCGAGCAGCACCAGGGTTGCTGGAGCCTCGGCCAGCCGCTCCAAGGCGACGCGGCCGTTCTCGGCTTCCGCAACCGTCCAGCCCTCCTCCTGCAACAGGCGGCACAGCCAGGCACGGGCATCGGGGTCGTCCTCGACCACCAGCGCCTGCCGCATCACCGCCGACGAGTCGCAGTACCGGCTCAGCAACGTGCGCAGCCGGTCACGGTCGATCGGCTTGGTCAGGTAGTCGGCGGCACCCAGGGCATAGCCCCGATTTTTCTCGTCCACGATGGTGAGCATCACCACCGGGATGTCGGCGAGCTCAGGCTCCGCCTTGAGCTCCTTGAGGACGCTCCAGCCGTCGAGCCCCGGCATGAGCACGTCGAGCGTGATGAGCACCGGCCGGAGCTCGCGGGCTAGCGCCAGGCCCTCCACCCCGTTCCCGGCCGTCACCACTTCGAAGCCCTCGCGGGTGAGGAAACGGCGCATCAGGTCCCGCACCATCTCCTCGTCGTCGATGACCAGCACCCGACCGCCGGTGGCATGCGTGCCCCGCGGGACGAGAGCCGTATCCGTGTCGGTCCTGGTCGCGGCTGTGGTCGTGATGCCGTACGCCGGGATGCGGACCGTGAACCTCGAGCCTCGGCCGGGCGCACTCTCGACCGCAATGTCGCCGCCCATCATTCGACAGAGGCGGCGGCTGATGGCAAGACCGAGACCCGTGCCGCCGTACTTGCGGGTGGTGGACGCATCGGCCTGCGTGAACTCCTGGAACAGGCGCCCGAGCTGCTCCGGTGCCATGCCGATACCGGTATCGGCCACGCTGACGGCAAGCCAATCCGCCTCGCCACCGGGCTCACGCCACGCCTCGAGCGTCACCACGCCGCGTTGGGTGAACTTGCAGGCGTTGCTCAGGAGGTTGAGCACGATCTGGCGGAACCGCATGGCATCGATCCGCATCCGACCGAGGCCCGCGGCAAACCGCACCTCGAGCCGGTTGCCGTTCTTGGCCGCGAGCGGCTCAGCCGTCGTCGCTACCTCATGGAGCAGGGGTGCCAGCTCGAGTCCTTCGAGGCTGAGCTCCAGCCTGCCGGCCTCGATCTTCGCGAGATCGAGGATGTCGTTGATCAGGTGGAGAAGGTGCCTACCCGCACGGTGGATACGATCGAGCGGCTCGACGAGATCATTCCTGCTGTCCTCCTTGGCATCGTCCCTGAGCATCTCGGTGATGCCGATGATCGCGTTCAAGGGCGTGCGCAGCTCGTGGCTCATGTTCGCCAGGAAGTCGGACTTGGCCCGGCTCGCGACCTCCGCCTGCTCCTTGGCCTGCCGCAGCTCGATCTCGGCCTGCTTGCGTACGGTGATGTCGCCAAGCGAGCCGGCCATGCGATAAACCCGACCGGAGGCGTCGCGTAGACCAAGCCCTCGCGCCAGAACCCATCGGTACTGCCCGTCGTTTCCCTGGACGCGGTACTCCGCCACCAGAAACTCGGTCTCGCCCCGCAGATGCGCGCGCAAGTCGTGCCGGTAAGCGTCGACGTCCTCCGGATGCATGTTGCCCAGCCACTCGGCCGGGTGGATCTTGGCAGCACCCGTGCTCAGACCGGCCAGCTCCTTGAACCGCGGTGAGACGAGCAGCTCATCGGTGCGGGCGTCCCAGTCCCAGAGCCCTTCATTCGATCCCCGCATCGCCAGGTCGTAGCGCTCAACGCTCTCCTGGAGTGCCTGCTCGACCTTCTTCAGCAGCGTGATGTCGAAGTAGGTCAGCATGCGGCCGCTGTCCGGCAGCGCGATGCATTGGTACCGGAGCACCTTGCCATCCGAGAGGCGCAGCTCTCTCGGGGCGATGCTTCCTCGGCGGATCGCATCGACACGCTCGAAGAGGTAGCCCTCCCAGTCCTCATCCAGGACCGGGTACAATCCCTTGCCGCGAGTATATTCCATATCCTCGCGCAGGGTGGGGTTTCGCGCGAAGAACGCCGCCGGCATGTCCCAGATCTCGCGATATGCCCGGTTCGCGAGCCGGATCCGAAGCTCGGCATCCAAAAAGAGGATGCCGTAGTCGATGGCCTCGAGCAGCGCCTGGAACTCGCGCAGGACGCTCGCCAGCTGCTTCTCGCGCTGCCTGCGCTCGGTGACGTCCCGGACCACGCAGACAAGGCCGCCCTCGATTGCCGTCAAGGACAGTTCCTGCGGGAAGCAAGTACCATCCTTCCGGCGGCCGATCGCCTCGGCACGCGCTCGACCCTCCCGCGCGAACGCCGGCATGACCGCTTGCTCGAACCGCGCCAGCTCACCCTCGGTATAAAGCTCGCGCCAGTTCCGCCCGATCAACTCGTGTGGAGCGCCGAACCCGTAGATCTGCGCGTGAGCCTGGTTGGCGTAGAGGTACCAGCCCTGGGCATCGACGATCCCGATGCCGTCGATCGCCGCCTCCATGGCAGCGGAACGCTGCTCCAATGCTTCTTCCGTGCGCTTGAGGTCGGTGATGTCGAAGTAGGTCAGCATGCGGCCGCCGTCCGGCAGCGCGATGCACTCGTACTGCAAGACCCTGCCGTCGCCGCGGCGCACCTCGGCAGGAGGAACCGCCCCCCTGTGCACCGCCGCGATCCTGGCCGCGGCATACTCGTCCCAATCCTCGTCACCGATGTCATAGAGGCCGCTGTGGCGGTTGAACTCGAGCAGCTCGCGCATGGTGGGACGGGGTTCGCGCTCGAACAGGGCCTTGGGAATCCGCCAGAGCTCGCGGTAGGCGCGGTTGCCGAAGCGTGCCCGAAGTTCCGCGTCGAGGAACAGCGCCCCATACTTCATGTTCTCGAGCACGACGTTGAAATCGTGCAGCACCGCTTCCTTCGCGTCGATCGCCTTGGCGAGTTCTTCCTCCCGCCGCTTCAGCTCGCTGACGTCGGTGTACACGGCAACCGTGCCGCCGTCCTGGGTCTTGCGCTCGCTGATCTGGATCCAACGCCCATCGCTCTGCAGTTGCAGGTGCGGCCCTTGTGGGTTGCGGTGCAGCGCGAGCCGTCTTTCCAGCCATTCATCGATCCGCCCAGCCGCATCACCGGTCACGCCGCGCTCGGCCGCCGTTCTGGCCAGGACCGAAAACGGCGTCCCCGCCACGAAGAGGTCATCCAGGTCCTGGTAGAGCTCGCGATGGCGGCTGTTGCATAGGACGAGACGATCGTCTCCATCGAACAGGGCGAAGCCTTCGGAGATGCTTTCGAGCGCGTCCACTAGCTGCTGCTGGCTGGCGCGCAGCGCCTGGGTAGCCCGCTGGCGCTCGATCACCCGCCCGAGCTGCGCGCCGACATGGGTCATCACCTCGAGAAGGGACGCGTCCGGCTCGATCGATCGGTCCGTGAAGAACTCCAGGACGGCGACGACCTCGCGCCCGACCAGCACGGGAAGACCAAAGCCGGCGTGGATTTGGCTGTCGGCCGCCACTTGCGCCTGCGGGAAGTCCGGTTCCGCCGTGACGTCGACGATCCAGACCGGTTTGCCGCACGCCAGGACCCTACCCGGCATGCCCATGCCTGGGGCGAAGCGCATGCGCTCTGTCGCTTGGCGGAACGGCGCGACGCGTTCCGCGTTGTCGAGGTGCCATAGCGTACTCGGCACAAGTTTGCCGGTGCCGTCCTCGGCCAGCATGCACACGTGCCCGACCGGCCACCCCGTATGGGCGCAGATCCGATCGAGGCAGTATTGCATCGCCTCTTCAACTGTGGCGGCCTCGTTCGCCGCAACAGCGATGGCCTGCAGGAGTTCGACAAAGCCCGTCTGCTCACGAAGAGCGATCTCAGCCTGCTTCCGCCCCGTGATATCGCTCCACGAGCCGACGGCCTCGAGAGGCATGCCGCTTTCGTCCCGCACGAGGCGCATCTCGTCGGCGACCCAGCGGTAGGTGTTGTCCTTGCGACGGAAACGGTACTCATAGACGAGGCAACCTGTCTCGAACAGGATCGGGAACTCAGCCAACAGACGAGGGAGATCCTGCGGGTGGACCCGCTCGAGCCAGAAGGCCGGTCCCTTGAGGTAGTCCTCGGGGGCATAGCCAAAGAGATCGCGCACATTCTCGCTGATGAATGTCGGTGCGTAATCCCCTGTTGCCTCAAAGCTGTAGAGCACGGCGGGCGAGGACATCAGCAGGTGCATAAAACGTGCTTGCACGCTCGATGCTGCTTGTTCGGCCCGTTTGGCGTCGGTAATGTCCAGGCTAATGCCGTCCCAGACGATGTCGCCGTTATCGAGACGCTTGGATGCCGCCAGTGATCGGAGCCAACACCATTCCTCGCAGGCGGTCATCACGCGGCAGTCGACCGTGAGCGGGCTGACGCTGGCGGCAGAGAGGGCGAGAGCCGCCTCCCACCGTGGACGATCCTCCGGGTGGATTGCTTCGAACAGCATCACTGGCGCGTCCTGCGCTGAACTTCCCAAGCAACCCAGCAGCTCCTTTGCCTTGGAACTGAAGTAAGGGTAAGTCACGCGCCCGTCGCGATGCAGGATCTGACGCCAAACAATGCCGGGCAGATTGTCCACGGTGTTCTGGAGGTGCGCCATGCTCTCGTGCAGCATCACCTTCTGCTCGCTGCTGCGGGCAAGGCACACCTGGAGCTCCTCGATCTCGCGGCGCGCCTCTTCGAGTTCGCGCGTCTTCTGATCGAGAAGTTCCTTTGCCGCCGCTTGGGCCTCCCGCTTTCGCTGAGGGCGTCCTTTGAGCGGTTCGGTCTTGCTCATGATCCGCTTCCCGCCGCGCCTGACGACGTACGATGTTGCCGATTCTGCACCCGTCTCGAATTGGCCTCAACGGAGAGCGTCCGGCCGGCCTCGTCTGGGGCAACTCTCGTGGCCGCTGTTACGCTGCGAGGGATCTGTTGCGTGGAGCGGCGGCTGGAAGCGGGTAGGAGCGGCGCTCCCCCCGACCCCCTCACCGAGAGCGCCGCGCATGACCGACGCCCGGACCTTCCGCGGCTTCCGCTTCCCGGCTGAGGTCGTCCTCTGGGCGGTCAGGTGGTACCTGCAGTTCCCTCCCGCTCGGCTGCCGCGACCTCGAGCTGCGGCCCCGGCCAGCCGCTCGGCTTCTGGCTCGGCATCCAACCTTTGGTTCCTGGCGGGTCCCGCGCCGACCCACGCTAAACCGGCACCCGAGCGCCGCAGTGCCCGGAAGTCCTCTCAACCGGCCGGCGAGGCATGCCAAGAAGTGTCGGAGTTAGCGAAGGAAATTGCCGCGGCCGGTATAGGAGCGGGGAGCCCCAGAGATCCGACC
>DASUQU010000148.1:0-2156 GCA_036280495.1 Thermomicrobiales bacterium
GGATCGGTCAGGCGGCTGAAGAGCTCTTCGCCATCGGAGAGGGTGTCCCCATCGGTGTCCCAGGCCCAGGGATTGGTGAGGTAGAGGTTGACCTCGTCCCCATCAGCAACCCCATCGCCATCGACGTCGGGATTAGCCGGATCAAGCCCCGCTTCCAGCTCCAGCGTATCGTCATAGTTGTCGGCATCAGCGTCCGTCGGGCTGGCCACTGTCGTCTCGGCGGGGGCGGTATCCGCTGTCGTCTCTGGTGCGGGTTCGGCGGCCACCGGCGCCGGTTCGTTCGCCGGCGCGGCAGCCGGCTCAGGAGCCGGCATTGCAGCTGGCCCCGATGTTACCGAGGGCGGGCCAATTACCGTGAGACCTGGCCCAGGCGAGACATCACCGCAGGTAACCGTCCAATCGCCGGCGTTGGCGCCCGGGCTGTTAGCGGACGGCGACGTGATGCAGTTGCTATCAACATTGCCGGTGATGATCGGCGCACCTGGGATCTGAGCCAGGGCGTCGCCACGTAGCCCAGCCAGGCCCATACTCAGACCGATCGTGGCAACGATTAGCCGCTTCATGAAAGGCCCCCCGCCGAGCATGCTCCTCGATCGTGATCTCGATTGGAGTGCGCACAAGCAGCGCCGCTCGGCTCCCTCTATCCATTTCAACGTCTGGATGCCGGTTGAGGTTTCCACTTGCGATGAGCCTGCCGGCGCTTCATCGCGACATGTCGACATGCGCAAAACGGGCCACACAAGACCCCAGGCCCCGGGATAGTGTCGCTCCTGTGACTGCGGAACCCCATGCACGTCAACTCGAGATCCAGAGGATGACGCTGAGGATGATAGTGGCGATCAGGCTGACGAGCACGCCTTTACCGACGGCGACCCACACCCGATCCCCACGTCGCCAGAAGAAGATCGTTGCCACGAGCCCAATGAGCAACTGCAGCGGGAAGTCGAGCATCGGGATGGTCCTCCAGCGCGGTCACACTGGCTCCCTCGATCGAGTCTAACTCTGTGAAGCCGCCACGAGGCGGTGTTCGGCACGATCACGACGGAATCGGGGAACTCATGCCCATGCACGCAGATACGCAGACGATCACGTTACCGGTGAGCTTCGAGGAGGCATTCTCCTTTCTGGCGCAACCGGAAAACCTGCCCCGATGGGCGGTCGGTTTTGCCCGCGGTATTCGGCGTGAGGGCGATGACTGGATCGTTCAGACCGCTCAGGGAGAGATGCCGGTCCGCGTCGTCGCGGATGCCCTGCGGGGTACGATTGACTTTCACATGAGGGTGGCGCCGGGGATCGAGGCCGTCGCGTACTCGCGCGTCGTTCCGAACGACGCGGGCACTGAGTACGTCTTCACACAGTTCCAATTGCCCGGCATGGCGGATGAGGTCTTCGCGGGGCAGCGAGCAGCGCTGGCCGAGGAACTTGCCATCCTGCCGATGCTGTTCCGGGCGCAGAGCGCCTGTCCCATTGGTCGCTGAGATGGAGCAGACAGAGACGATCGCTACGCCAATCGAGACCGTTGTCGCGCGTGCTCAGGAAGGGGACCGGGCGGCGCTAGAGGCCGTGGTCGATGGCGTGCGCAATCAGATCTACCACCTGGCGCTGCGCATGCTCTGGCACCCGGCAGATGCCGAGGACGCCACGCAGGAGATCCTGATCCGGATCGTCACCCACCTCGGCTCGTTCCGTGGCGAGAGTGCCTTCAGTACCTGGAGCTACCGCGTGGCCGCCAACTACCTGCTCACGACGCGCAAGCGGCGAGCCGAACGGGAAGAGCTGACGTTCGAGCGGTTTGCCGAACAACTGGATGCGGGGCTGGCGCCGGAAGCGCCCGGTCCCGCGGCCGAAGTGGAGAACCGGTTGCTCGTCGAGGAGGTCAAGCTAGGCTGCTCGCAGGGAATGCTCCTCTGTCTCGACCGTGACCACCGCTTGGCCTACATCATCGGTGATGTCTTCGGCGTCACCAGCCAGGAGGCGGCCGAGATCACCGGTATTAGCCCGGTCGCGTTCCGCAAGCGACTCTCCCGGGCGCGGACCCGGCTGCACGGCTTCATGGACCGCAAATGTGGCCTGGTCAACCCCGACAATCCCTGCCGCTGTGCACGACGGGTCGATTACGCGGTGAAGATTGGCCGGGTCGACCCGGACCGATTGCT
>DASUQU010000149.1:0-5226 GCA_036280495.1 Thermomicrobiales bacterium
CGAGACGATCACAGCCGATCTTCCGCACTGGCGAGGCCCGGACGAGTGCCTGCACCTGATGTCGTTCATCAGTCCGGTCGCCGACGGTCTCGCGGTGGTCTACCTGCCACTGATGTCGGTCGCAATTGTTCAGGAATTGCAACGGCGCCGGTGGTCGTTCATCGAAGTCCCCGACGAGGAATTCGAGACGCACGGCTGCAACGTTCTGGCCCTGGCGCCGAAGCGAGTGCTCGTTTGCGACGGTAGTCCCATTACACGTAGCCGGTTGCAAACAGCTGGTTGTGAGGTGCTGGCTTACACGGGCAACGAGCTCTCGCACAATCGGGCGGGCGGTCCGACCTGCTTGACCCGCCCGATTTTGCGTGCGGTTGACCCGGAAGCGCGGACCCCCGGGGCCGCTTGACGAGATTAATATAAACCAGTTACCGTGCGCGCTACCCAAGACCGGACCGGGTGTCGAACCCGGGCCGGAGTGGAATCGAACTCGATCGCGACTCGATCTCGAGCCGCGCGTCGAGCCGTGCGTTTGAGGAGGTACGCGATGAATCAGCCGGGCAAGAACCAAGTCGAGCGCCTGATGGAGATGGAACCAGCGTCCGTCATGTCCGCCTTCCGGTCAGGTAGGATCAGCCGCCGCGACCTGAGCAAACTCTTTGCCGCGCTCGGACTGACGTCGGCGCTCGGGCCGGCGATCGGCCGCAATCCCGCTCTGGCTCAATCCAGTGAGCTGACGATGATCATCTGGGAGGGCTACACCTCTGACTCGTTCACCATCCCGTGGGAAGAGGCCAACGACGCGAACGTCGAAGCGACATTTGCCGGCACAGGCGATGAGATGTTTGCGGCGATGCAGGGGAGTGGCGGCACGACCTATGACATGGTCTCGGCGTCATCCGATCTTCCACAACGACTCTACGACGCCGGCCTGCTGATGGAAATCGACGCCAGCAAGCTGACCAACTACCCTGACCTCTACGAGCAGTTCCAGCGGCCGCCCTACATCACTTTCGACGACAAGCTCTACGGAGTGAACTTCGCCTGGGGCCCGACGATCTTGCTCTACAACCCGGACGAGGTCGCCGAGACTCCAACATCATGGAATGCCCTGCTGGACGAGCAATACTCCGGAAAGCTCATCACCTGGAACTACCCGCTCCAGATCGCGCAGTATGCGTTGCTGCTCGATCCGAAACCTGAAGACCCCTTCATGCTCGACGACGAGCAACTGGCCCAAGTCAAGGACATCCTGGTCCGCCAACGGCCGCTGGTCCGGAAGTACTGGGACCTCGGCGGAGAGGTGGCTGAGCTCTTCCTGAACGGCGAGGCGGTCATTGGCGATGGGTGGTCATGGATTACCCTGCAGATTCAGGATTCCGATGGCACAGTGGCCGAGGCGACGCCCGAAGAAGGTGTCACGGGCTGGTCAGATTCGTGGTGCATCTCGAACAAGGCTGCCGATCCTGAGCTGGCGCTGAAATGGGCCGACTACATGATCGGTCCCGAGGGCCAGATGGGCGTCATCGAGAACCTGAATTACAGCATCACCAACAGCAAGGTCGTCGAAACGCTGCCGACGGAGCTACGGGAACAGCTACGGATGGTCGATGTCCCGGCCGAATACGCCAAGATCCACATGTGGAAGTTCGTCCCGAACTATGACAAGTGGGTTCAGATCTGGCAGGAGGCAACTGCCTCCTAAGCCAGCGCCCGCCTCGTGCTCAGCTCCCGGGGAACGGCAGGCGCCGTTCCCCGGGGCAGCGGTAGGCCGCCGCTGTGCCGCGAGTGGCGTCGCATCAGGGACGTCCGGGATCAGACAGGTTTATGCGATGGCGACCGCGACGGCCGTCCCGACATTGGACACCAGAGGTGAAGCCAGACTCAATCCGAGTCCCTTCGCCCTGCTCGTCACGCCAATGGCCTGGATCAGCGTCTTCTATCTGGTGCCGCTTGGGCTGCTGCTCCTCCATGCATTCTGGTCCGTCGACTACCTGACTATCGACCGAACCCCGACGCTCGACAACCTACGCACGGTCGCCGGGAATCCACTCTATCCCACCGTTCTGCTGCGGACGTTTCTGATCGCGGCCGCGGTCACCCTGACCGACGTCGTGCTGGCCTTCCCGATCGCCTTCTTCATCGCAAAACGGGCGACGAGACACCGCGAGCTCCTCCTCATGCTGGTTGTCTTTCCCCTCTGGAGCTCGTATCTCGTTCGCGCATTTGCGTGGAAGACGATTCTGGGGACCAATGGGATCCTGAATTCGTTCTTGTTGGCATCAGGGATCGTGAGCGAACCTGTTTCAGCCTTCCTCTACTCGAAAACCGGGATGTACATCACGTATTGCCAGGTCTGGCTGCCGTTCATGATCCTGCCGCTGTACACCATCCTCGATCGCTTGCCCAACTCATTACTGGAGGCGGCTTCCGACCTGGGCGGGAATGCCTGGCAAACCTTCCGCCGGGTGATCCTCCCGCTTTCAATGCCTGGTCTGCTTGCCGGCAGTTTGAGTGTTTTCAGTCTGACCATGGGCGACTACATCACACCGAGCCTGATTGGCGGCAGCGCGGGTACCGAGTTGATCGGGGGTATCGTTGCCGATCAATTTGGCATGGCCAATAACTGGCCTCTCGGAGCCGCACTGATTCTGCCGGTCCTGGCCATCATCTCGGTTTTCCTCCTGCTGGCGAACAAGGCCGGCGCCCTCGGCCGGGGCGAAGCAGGATGAGCGCTATCCGTGCCGGCACGCTTGGCTCCGAAACGGTGGCGCCGGCAGCGCTGCCGCAGAGCGCTCCAGCCCGGACGAGGCGAGGCGGCCCGTGGCTGGGAATCGCCTCGGCGCTCGTCTATCTCTTTCTCTACCTGCCGTTGTTCGTCGTGGTTCTCTACTCGTTCAGCGCCACCAAGGTGAACGCGTGGCCGATCAAGGGCTACACCCTCGACTGGTACCGCGAGCTGCTGGTGGACCGCGACATTCAGGAATCGATCCGGCTCTCGGTGATAATCGGGCTCGTTGCCGCGAGTATCGCCGTAGTGCTGGGAACGCTGACCGCGTTCGCCCTCGACCGATTCAACTTCCCCGGCAAGCCCGCGATCCGATTCTTCGTCGTGATGCCGATAGTTCTCCCGGGGATCGTTACCGGGGTGGCGATGCTTTCGTTCTTCTCGATGCTGGGCTGGCAGCTCTCGAAATGGACGATCATCATTGCTCATGGAACCTTTTGCATTACGCTGATCCTGAATAACGTCGTGGCCCGCCTTGGCCAGTTGCCGCGGAGCCTGGACGAAGCATCCGCGGACCTCGGGGCGCCGCCTGGGCGGACGTTCTGGCGGGTTACCTTCCCGCTCATCCGACCCGCGATCCTGGCAGGAGCTATCCTGGCTTTCACGCTTTCATTCGACGAAGTGGTCGTCACGTTCTTCCTGACCGGGCGCGAGAAGACGTTGCCATTGTTGATCTGGGGACGGCTTCGCCAGGGCATCTCGCCCGAGATCAACGCGGCGGCGACGATCATCGTGGCGGTATCGCTCGCCGGGGTGCTTCTTTCGAACCGGCTCTCGAAGCAGGCGGCCATCGGCGGCTAGAGGCGGAATTGGAGACTCGACGAATGGCCCAACTCGCCGTGAGCGAATCAGCCTGGTCCGAAGCCCGGCTCTTGGGGCGGCCCAGCATCGAATTGCGGGACGTTTCCAAGTACTTCGGCGACGTTCAGGCTGTCAACGGTATCTCCCTCGACGTGCGCCAGGGAGAGTTCCTGACCCTACTGGGACCTTCCGGCTGCGGCAAGACGACGACCCTGCGCATGATCGGCGGCTTCGAGTTGCCCTCGTCGGGTGAGATCCTTATCGAGGGTGAGGCAATGGGGGACCGACCCCCGTATCGCCGGCCCGTCAACACCGTCTTTCAGAATTACGCGCTCTTTCCGCACATGACCGTAGCCCAGAACGTGAGCTACGGTCTGGAAATGGCCGGCGTGCCGAAGGTGGAACGGCAGAAGCGCGTCCAGGACGCTCTTGCCATGGTGCGGCTACCGCATGTCGAGCGGCGCAAGCCGGCGGAGCTCTCCGGGGGACAGCAGCAGCGGGTGGCGCTGGCGCGTGCCCTCGTCAACCGTCCGGCCGTCCTTCTCCTGGACGAACCACTCGGCGCGCTCGACTTGAAGCTGCGCAAGGCGATGCAGCTCGAGCTCAAGCAGCTCAATCGAGAAGTTGGCGCCACATTCGTCTATGTGACCCACGACCAGGAAGAGGCGCTCACCATGTCCGACCGCATCGCGGTCATGAATGAAGGCCGCATCTTGCAGCTGGGGACGCCCGGCGAGATCTATGAACGGCCGCGAACGCGTTTCGTCGCGGATTTCATCGGCCAGACCAATTTCCTGGAAGTCGACGTCGACGGCTGGGATGGGATCACGGTCGACGTCGATCTCCGGGGATCGGGCCGGCTACGGGCGCGGGCGCCGGAAGGTATCCAACCGCAGGGCCGTATGACGCTAGCCGTGCGGCCGGAGAAGATCTCCCTGCTCGGAGATCTTCCCGGCTCGGAGGTGGCCGGTTCGAATGGGTTGACGGGGCGACTCGACGAGATTGTCTATGTCGGCACACACACGCAATACCTCATCCGGCTGCCAGGCGGTCAGGTGTTGACGGTCTACCGTCAAAACCGGGCGGTCGGGGAGAGCGAGCACACGGCGGGTGAATCGCTGAGCGTCGTCTTCAATCCGCAGTCGGCCGCCCTCCTGGCAGACTAATGGTTGGCTCTCACCCCCTTACCCCTCTCCCATCGGAGACAGGAGAGGGGAACGTCCCGCGGCAGTTCCCCCACTCGGCAACTAAGCCCAGCTGTTCATAGAGCATGAGCGGAATCAATCAGACTCGATCGCTACTTGTAGAGGCGGATCGCTTCCTCGGGGAGCGGGAAGGTGAGGTCATCGCGCTTACCTCGGCGCTCGTCGCGGCACCGAGTCCGAACCTGCCGGGCGACGAGACGGCCGCCGCGGCGGTGATCGAGCGAGCGCTTGCGCACTACGGGTTACCTCAGCCACGAATCCTCGCCGAAGAGCCACACCGGCCAAACCTCATCGTCTGCATCGGCGGTGCCCGTCCCGGCCCGCACCTGGCGCTTTGCGGTCATCTCGATACCAAGCCGGTGGGAGACGCGGCCGCCGAGTGGCGAACTGATCCCTTTACCCCGACGATCGAGGGTGACCGTCTCTTCGGGCTCGGCT
>DASUQU010000150.1:0-4746 GCA_036280495.1 Thermomicrobiales bacterium
GCGATCGCGCATCGCGTCGATCAGATTGGGGAGCAGCGACACATCACGGATTCCCTCCGGCATGGTCGCCCCGTCGAAGTCTGAACCAAGTCCGACCTTGTCATCACCGAGACGCTCGATCAGCGCGTCGAGATGGTCGACCATGACGTCAAGGGCCAGGTCGGATCCGCGATTGCCCTCCGGATGGAGGAACCCGCAGTTGAAGTTCAATCCGGCGATGCCATCGCTGTCGCGAATGGCGTCGAGCTGTCGCTCGGTGAGATTGCGGGTGGAGGCGCAGATGGCATGGACATTGGAGTGAGTGGCGACCAGTGGTGCATCCGAGATGGCAGCGACGTCCCAGAAGCCGGCTTCGTTGAGATGGGATAAGTCGATCATGATGCCGAGCCGGTTGCACTCCCGTACGAGCACTTTGCCCAGGTCGGTCAATCCAGGCCCGGTGTCAGGCGAGGCTGGGAACTGAAAGGGGACGCCATAGCCGAACCGGTTGGGGCGTGACCAGGTGATGCCGAGTGAGCGGAGCCCGGCCTGATAGTAGAACTCGAGCGCATCGAATTCGGGGTCGATCGCCTCCGCGCCCTCGAAATGGAGCTCCATAGCGAATGTGCCACGCTCCAGGCACTCCCGCAGTTCGGCGGCCGTGCGCACCACCTTGGCGTCGCCTGCGGACTCCGCCTCCAGCCGGAAGAGCCGCGCGACCGCGCGCATGGCTTCACGCTGTGCGTAGTCGAGTCCCATCGGCGGGGGGAGGCGATCCGGATCGGAGTAGCGACCCGACATGCGCGCCGCGACCGCGGTGGTGTCGTCCGGGTCGGTGTCAGCCACTGCCGCAGGCGCCGGCATCTCCGCCACGACCTCCGGATCACGAATGAAGACGGCGAAGAATCCACCACCGAGGCTTCCCTCCCGGGCGCGGGGGAGGTCGAGATGTCCCTGGTCGGAGCGCTCGAAAAAGGAGCGACCGGTAAGCGGCAGATCGAGCAGTGTGTCGTTGTGACCATCGAAGACCGGGATACCGGTGGCGATGGTGACGGGAGTTGGGTGTTCAGTAGCGATCGTGGGCACGGGACGCGGAACCTCCTGATTGGGTCGGCCTGTAGTGACGCGGGTATGATGCACCACGTCGACGGGGAGAGCGTGGCCAGGCGCGGTCCGGAGGAAACGAGCGATGAGCGACAACGGAAGCGGGACTGCCGGGGCGGGGACGCTGGCGCTTGCCGGGAAGAATTGCGTGGTGATGGGGATCCAGAATCGCTGGAGCATCGCCTACGCCATCGCCGAGCAGATGGCGGAGGCGGGCGCCAACATCGCCGTCACCTACGTCGACGAGCGGGCGGGGCGCGATGCCCTCGCGCTGGCGGAGAAGTGCGGCGGCAAGGGATACACCTGCAACGTCGAATCGGACGAGGATCTCGACCGGCTCGCCCGCGACTTGGAGCGCGATTTTGGTCACGTCGATGCCCTCGTACACTCCATTGGCTACGCTCCCGCCGCGGAGTTGGAGGGGCGATTCATCGATACGAGCCGGGACGGGTTCCGCGTGGCGATGAGCGTCAGCTGCTACTCGCTCATCGCCGCGGCGCGGCGGATCGTACCGCTGATGAGCGATGGCGGGAGCATTCTCACCCTGACCTATCTCGGCGCCGATCGGGCATTTCCCAAATACAACGTCATGGGTGTGGCGAAAGCCGCGCTGGAGTCGTCGGTTCGCTACCTGGCGTACGATCTGGGGTCGCAGCGAGTGCGTGTGAACGCCATTTCCGCCGGACCGGTGAAAACCGCCGCGGCGCGTGGTATTCCCGGCTTCGCCGATACCTACAGAACGATGCTGGAGCGAGCGCCGCTGCAGGACGAGTTCGGTGCGCTCCAGGTTGCCAGGGTGGCAGTCTTCCTCGCATCGGACGCCGCGTCCGCCATCACCGCCGAGACGATCTTCGTCGACAATGGTTACCACGCGATGGGCGTGTAGCGCCCCTGGGTCAAGCGGCCTCTTCCAGCGCGAAAGCGATCTCCGCTCTCGCCTCCGCGTCGCGCTCACGCTCCCAGGCTCGTGCCAGAGCGCGCCGGGCGCGACTGCCGCCGATTCTCCCCAACGCCCAGGCGGCATGACCGCGCACTAGCGACAGGTCATGGCCGAGAACAGCCTGCGTCAGAGGTGGCACGTCGTCCTCGGTTCCGATATTTCCAAGCGCGACTGCCGCATTGCGAGCCAACCCGATCCGCCGTGCCCGCATGACGGCCGTCCCCCGATACCGCTCGCGGAACGTCCGGCTTGACATCTCGAGCAAGCGATGCAGCGAGGGGTAGGCATTGTCCAGATGCCGGGGGAGGAAGGCCGAGTCTCGCTCCTCTGCGGCCGCGCGCGTGTAGGGACAGACCTCCTGGCAGACGTCGCAGCCGAAGACCCAGTCACCGAAGTGAGGTCGCAGTTCGCGAGGGATCGCACCGCGCTGCTCGATCGTCTGAAACGAGATGCATGACGGCGAGTGAATCGTGTACGGGGCGACGATTGCTCCCGTCGGGCAGCGGTCGAGACAGATGCCGCAGCGTCCGCAGTTCTTGTCCAGTGGCTCGTCTGGCTCCAGGTCGAGATCGAGCAGCAGCTCACCGAGCATGACCCAGGAGCCATGCCCTGGCACGATGATGCAGGCGTTCTTGCCGTACCAGCCGAGGCCGGCTCGGGCCGCGACCGCGCGATCGACGATCCGGGCATGGTCGGTCAGGAACCGGGCCGCAACGGGTTGCCCGATCATCTCCTCGATGGCCGAGTGGAGATTACGCATCCGCTCCTGCAGGATCTGGTGGTAGTCGATCCCCCGCGCGTAGCGACTGATGCGACCGCGGGGGACGCCATCCTCGGGTTTGCCGTCGTCGCTGCCCCAGTAGGCGACGCCGACAGAGAGGATCGACAGGGGATTGACCATCAGTGTTGTCGGATCGCACGACGCCGCGGCGCGCTCGGTCGTGAACCAATCCATACCGGCCAGATGACCAGCCGCGATTCGGTCATGCAGGATCCGGAAGACCTCCGGGAACGCCTCAGCACTCGTCACCGCCGAGACTGACAGGCCATGGGCGAGAGCGAGTGAATTGACCCGGCTGGTCAGCCGCTGGCGGGTCGTCGGGCGCGGATGGAGCGCCAATTGCGGGGACGCCGCCTTCGTCGTCGATGTCATGTGGAGAGTATCTCCCGCCGACTGGTTTCGGACCACGGCCGCCCCAACAATTCGAAAGTCCGCTCCCCTGCATGCGAGCGGTGTGCCATCCTGATCGGGGTGCATTTGCATGGAGTTGACTTCGTGGTCGGCTCATGAGTACGAAGTTCCCGCGGCATGATTGTTTCGGTAAGGGAAGGTATGCGCAGAGCATTGATCGCGGTCGCCGTGGGGACGGCGACCCTCATTGCGCTATTCCCGCTCTATTGGGCCATCGTCACGTCTCTGAGACCCCGGGACGCGGATCTGGGAGACCTCTGGCTGCCGGGCGTGACTTTTCAGCCGACGCTCGCCGCCTGGGAGCGCCTCCTCGCACTGCCCGGTCTCCTGTCCTCACTTGGTAATTCAGTCGCGATCAGCGTCGGTGCGGCCACGCTGGCCATCGCCATGGCGGCGCCGGCCGCCTATGCCATTGGGTGCCTGTGGTTCCCACGCGGCTGGGTGCCGGCCATGTTGATGACCTTCCTGTTTCTTCGCCTGTTGCCGCCGGTTATCTATCTCCCGTCCTATTTGCTGCTGCTCCGGCAACTAGGACTGGTTGATACCGTGACCGGACTGGTGATCGTCAACGCGACCTTCAATCTGCCGCTGGCCGCGATCATCTTGACCGGAGCCTTTCGTGAGATCCCGCGCGAGCTCGAGGAGGCGGCCTGGGTGGATGGAGTGGGCCGCTGGGGCTCGTTCGTGCGAATCTGCTTGCCGCTAACGGCGCCGGCGATCGCCGCGTCCTGGCTGCTCTGTCTGGCTTTCATATGGAACGAATGGATGTATGCCTCGGCGCTGGGCTACATCGAGGCCCGGTCATTTCCCGTATTGATTCAGGCGACCGGTAGTGGCGGCGGGGTCAATTTTGGGGCCGCCACGACGCGCGCCCTGGCGGCAACCGCGGTGCCGGTGATTGCCGCGCTCCTGGCGCAACGTTACATGGTGCGCGCCCTCTCACTGGGAGCGGTCAAGGGGTAGAAAGGTTGAGCCCAGGGTGAATTTCCAACGAGGCGATCGCATGGTGAATGCAAAAAACATCACAAGCGAGCTACCGTTTGCGGTCGCGTCTTAATCGGCCATGGCCGGCACCAAGCCGGTCGAGGAAGCACTGAGCCGCCGCATTGAGTGAACGCAGTACAATGTGATGGGGCGAGAAGCATGTTTTCTCCCCGTCCTTGCGCGCGGGGCGGCTCGCGAGGTCTGAAACAGGGCTTTCGCGATTCGGGAGGAGAGGGTTGATGACTAGTGGGCCTCGGCGGTTTCGCTCCGGGTATCGAAACCCGGCAACGGACGAATGGGTTCTCGGAGCGTCGGATTCCCCTGACGTCGTCGTCGGTTACTACGATCCCGATGCCGATCAATGGGCTGAAGGCGTCGCCGATATTGAGTCGGGCGAATGGATTCCGGTCGATGCGGTGCGCCCCAGCGAGGGCAGAGACTGTCCGCCCGGTTTTCCGGTAAAGGGCAATCTGCCGTCGCGGGTATTCCACAGCCCTGGGCAGGCTAACTACGATCGCACCACCCCGGAAGTCTGCTTCGCAAGTGA
>DASUQU010000151.1:0-7249 GCA_036280495.1 Thermomicrobiales bacterium
GATGGCGACGCGTCTGTTCATCGGTCCTTCGGTGCCTGCTGACCTCCCGTCCCGCGGGACGAGTCCACTCGGTTCCCTGAGCGCTCCAGTCTGTTGCGCACACTTCCGGCTCCCATTGTCATCGTGCTGAGTCCTCTCCACTCGCCGCGTTGCGTGTGCTGATTGGAAAACCCCGGCACTTAGGAGGAAGCCGGCAGGTGCCGGATTCGCACGCGGGCGACAACGACAGTGCCCCACTGAGCGACGACCCGCGCTGGCAGCGCACGGGAGATGGCCCTCGGGCTCGTGGAAGCGCAGTCTCCGGTCTGGCAAGCACTGCGTCACTGGAGTTTGCCACCGTCGACCCAGCGTTGGAAGGCATCAATGCTTGGAGCGGGCCAGGCGCCATCGCACGGCATCGTCCCGGCGCGCAGCCGGTCGAGGATCACCTCCGCGTGGGTGCTGACGTCGTCATAGGACCAGAGATCGAAGGCGAACTGCATCGACCGCCGGTCCGTCGATCGGAAGAGCGGCTTGATGTGTCGATCGAAGCTGACGGCCTCGTCAGGCGCGGGCAGGGCTGCTGGCTCGTCCTCTTCAGACGGGGGGGCGAGCGCGGAGACGCGGGCGCCGGGGGTGGCGTCGCAGACCCACCACCAGCGCGGGACGGGCATGTGCGGCGGGGGTTTCGCGCCGGGGGTCGAGTTCTCGACCGCGAGACGCGAGCCCCACTCGAGGTAGGCGGTAAAGGCGGCCCGGAACTCGGCGTCGGCCGGCAACCCGGCCTCGTCGGCGGACCGGCACAAGAGCTGGACCCACCGTGCGCGCTTGTCCTCGGTGATCGCCTTGCCAATATGCTGCGATAGCATCCGCTCGTAGCCGCCGTACCCATTGCTGTAGGCCTTTGGGCCGCCAAAGACCTCCCCCAGCCAGGCAGCCACTCTCTGCGGGTGGTCGGGGGACATGTCGGCGAACAGCGGGCTCAGCAGCGGGTCTTCGGGCACGTACTTCTCGTAGAACAGCTGGGTCATCCGCAGCAAGGCCGGAAACCCGCCGGCCCATTCGAACAGGGTCGGTTCGTGTTCGGGGTCGGGTTGCGGGTCGACAAAGTTGACGTAGAAGTGCATGCCGCTGCAGAACGGCTTGTTCTGAGAATGACCGCACCGGCACAAGCTGTAGTGCTCCCGCGAGGCGCCGTCATTGCGGGCCACGTCGGCGCCGTCGTGCGCCACGAGGGGGATTCCTCCGGTGATGCGATAGGGACCGTCTTTCGAGACCTCGATGGTCTGGGGGCGGTTCTGGTCGACTTCACGCCGCTGTTCGTGGTCGCCGACGGCGAAGCTGAGAGCCCCGGACGGGCAGTTCCGGACGGCCCGCACGAGGTCGTCCATGCGGGCGCCGCTCGGGGTGACGAAGGGCTCCTCGCCGAGGTGGAAGGCCGAGGCCAGGCGGTCAGTGCAGAATCCGGAGTGGGCGCAAAGGCCCCGGTTGTCCAGGATAGTCACCCGCACCCCTTGGTAGCGGTCGCGCCGATCGGCCACTCGCTTCGGATCTTTGGCATCTCTGAAGCCGATGCGGGCGTGCGTTCCGTCGCAGAACGGTTTGATCGCGGAGCCGCCGCAGCGGCACAGCGCCATCTGCGGGCGAATCTCGTGCTTTTCTCCCAGCCAATTGACCATCTCACGGGCATTGGTCACCAAATAGGGACCGTTGTGGGACACCTTGATTTCTGGCATCAGATCGGCCTGCAAGTGCTGCAGATCGGCAAGCCTGCTCGCTGCCGTCGACGCGTCGACCAGATCGATAGCCAGATCCTGAAGCGCCGCGGTAGCCTCCAGGAGGCCAGGCTCATCCGCCAACTCGACGCGCAGTGTTGTCGCCGCCAGGGCGAGCTCCCACACCTGCTCATCCAGGCCGTCAGGCGCCACGGCGGAGGCGGAAGCCCGATCTAGACCCTCCCGCGGCTCCCCTATGGACTGATGCGACGAGTCGGAGGCGCTAGGCACGGGCTGCCTCGTCTGGCGAATCGGGCGCACGACGCTGTCGCGCAGGCGCGTGCGAACGCGAGCGGCCACCTCGCCTGCTGCCGATCGCTCGAGGATGGCCATCAGGTGGGCGGCAGATTCCAGGATCGCGTCGAGTTTGGTATCGGTGAGACGCATCATCGCATCCTTCGCTACGAAATCCGGGTCGACGCTTCATCGGGGCGGCGTTTCCTCATCCCGCCGCCCAAGAGGGGGCGGACTATGGCGATTGAGCGAGGGGGAACGCCCGGAGAACCTGGTACTGAACGGATTCAACTAATGGGATTCCGCATCAGTTTTCGATGTGGGCGGCCGGTACCATCTCTACCACTCCCGGCCTTTGGACACCTGGCATCCTGGCCAGACTTGCGCCCAGCGTCGTCAGCGCGATGCCGAGCAGCGCGATATCCTTGAGAAGGAATTGCCCCGCTCCGTTCAGCGCCGGAAAGCCACCCAGACTCTGCTCCCAGACCGGGAGAGCGATCAACATCGATGACGTCACGAGGAAGATGAGCGCCGCGAGCGCCCCGCCGAACACGCCAGCGCGCGCGGACCAAGGTGAGGCAAGGAGCATCAGAGCCGCCACGATCTCGGCTATCCCGATCAGGTAGGAGGTCGTCGCTTCACCGAAGACCGTATACATCCAGGCCAGCCACGGCGTGCCGCCGATCAACGGCTTGAGCGCCTCGATCTCGAAGCTGGTGAACTTCAGACTGCCGATGAGGAGCAACGGAAGCACGATTCCGATCAGGGCGATGACGCGACCAGCTCGCTCGATAGCAGTGGCATCACGCAGAAAAGTGCCAGCCACCATTCCACCCATTGCCCGTTCAGACTCGTCGACCGCCGCGTGCGTCCGTTCGTGTCACTATCGCCACCGCGTCTGACTGAAGGTGTCGCCCCGGCCGAAGCCGAGAGCTTTCGTCGGCGCAATGGCGTAGACGAGCGTCTCCTGCCCCTGCTCCGCGGTTCGAACATTGTCTGGGGATCTGGAGAACCGCACCACGTAAAAGGTGCCGTCGCGCACTATGTAATCCCAGTCGTACTTCGACTTGTACAGATCAACGAGCCGCTGCAACGTCGACTCGTCCTTGACCGGCACGGCGCGACCTTCCACGACCACGTCGAAACCTTCACTGAGGCTGTTGCAGCCGGTGGTGATCGCGCAATGGCTGTTCTGCGCCAAATTCTTCGCCTTTTGCTCGCCGGGACCGGTGGCGAAGTGCAACGCGTCGTCCAGCCAGACGGCAATCAGCGGCACAACGTGCGGCCGGCCGTCGGGTCGCACCGTCGCCAGCCAGTAGATCTCCGCCCGCTCCAATGTCTCACGCGCCGTCGCCCACGGCACTGCTGCCGCATCGGGACTACTGAATCGCGTGTCTAGCTCAGCCGCCGGATGAGTCTTACTCACCATATGATTGTGCTCCTGCCGCACGCTTCGGGGGCGGCGCTGGGGGAATCCGAGTGCCTGTGCCGGATGGCTCCATTGAGCCACTTCGCGCCCCAGGCAACCTCCTCCAAGTGGGTGATTTCGGTGGGTGATTCCGCCGTCCAAGCTGAAGCAGCCGATGCTCCCGGTCGGGGGCAATGGAGTGACGGCGGCGAAGGAGCGATCTTGCGACTGTCCAGGACGACCGCGGGCGCGCCGGCTTCCGCCGCGATTCGGGCAAACTCCGCCAGCCGTGCGATCTTACCGGCGCCACCGGGCGCGAAAAGGTGTAGGACGGTGAACGACGGCGTGTCGGTCTGACAAGCGGTGCGGAAGGGCTCGCACTCAACCTGCCGTCCCACGAAGCAGTGACGCCAGACATTGGTATGCTTGTCGCTGCAAAGCAGCCTCATCGAGCAGTCTCAGGTGTCCTATGCCCCCTCAGCGGCCACCCCGCGGGCTCCCTCCGTTGCGGTTCGTGCCGCGCTTCGACGGGCCCTCTTGCTGGCATCCGGGCCGCCAATTCGGACGGCATTCGGCACACCGAACAGCCGGATTTGCCTTTTGCTCAGGGTCTGCCCCAACCGGGGGGCACGGCGTCATCACCGCCCGCAACATAGCAACGACGCAATGCCCGCGACCGACGAGCGGCTGGAGAGTCCGGATGGGGAGTCCCGCACGGTCGACTGGAAGGGAGACCATGCATGGAGCATGAGAGCGCCGTCTCGCTGACTCCCGCCACTGGCGAGCGGCTACCCCCACCCACGCTCCCGCCGCAGCCGACGCGGCTGATCGACCGGGAGGAGGAGCTGACGCGCCTCAGTGACCTCCTCTCCCAAGAGGATATCCGCCTACTGACGCTGACTGGACCGGGGGGCGTGGGGAAGACCCGCGTGGCCATCGCCGCGGTGGAGCGCGTGCGGGAGCGCTTCCCCGATGGGATCTGGTTCGTCGACCTGACCCCGCTTTCTGATCCCGCTCTGGTGCTGCCCACCATCGCCCGCGTGCTCGGCTTGCGAGAAGTACCCGGGCGAGACCCGCGCGAGGCCGTGACGGCGTTCCTGCGCGATCGCACCAGCCTGCTACTGCTCGATAACCTGGAGCACCTCCTCGCCGTCGTCCCCGCCCTCGATGCTCTGGTGGCGGCGTGCCCGGCTCTGACCGTGCTCGTGACCAGTCGTGAACCGCTCCACCTGCGCCGGGAACAGGTCGTTGAGCTCCAGCCCTTGATCACGCCCGGCACCCAACGCTCATCGTGGACCGTCGCCAGCCAGGCGACGATGCCCGCGATTGAGCTGTTCGTGGCGCGCGCTCAGGCCGCCGATGCCGACTTTGCCTTGAGCAGCGGTAACGTGGAGGCGGTGGCCGAGTTGACACGGCGCCTGGACGGGCTGCCGTTAGCGGTTGAGTTAGCAGCGGCCCGCACCCGGCTGCTCGATCCAGCGGCGTTGCTGACGCGCGTGGAGCAAGGGCTCGCCCTGCTGCGCTGGGACACTCCTGATCTGCCTCCACGCCACCGCACGCTACGAGCCACCCTCGACTGGAGCTACGCCCTGTTGAGCTCAGAGGAGCAGGCGGTGTTCCGGCGGCTGGCGGCCTTTGCCGGGGGATTCACCCTCGAGGCGATGGCCGCCGTGGCAGCGACGGAGGAGTTAGGGGTCGAGCCGCTGGACGTCGTGCAGGGGCTGGTGGATAAGCACCTGGTGCGGGTCCTTGCGCGTGCGGCGGGCGAGGCGCCCCGCTTCGGGCTGCTGATGACCGTGCGTGAGTTTGCCCGCGACCGACTGGCCGAGAACGGCGAAACCGATGCGACCCGCGATCGCCACCTGACGCATTACCTGGCGCTGGCCGAGCAGGCGGACCAGGCAATGTTTGGTCCGGACGAGGAACGATCGCTAAGCCAGCTGGACGTCGAGGTGGACAATCTGCGCCTGGCCCAGGAGTGGGCGATCACGCGTGGCGATGTCGAAGCCGAGTGGCGATTGGTGGCCGCGCTGGCGCTCTTCTGGGTGTTCCGCGGGTATCTGCGGGAAGGCGCGGAGCGGGTGGCCGCGGCGCTGTCGCGCGCCTATGAGGCCGCACCGGTGCTGCAAGCGCGGTTCCTCGAAGGCGCCGGGACGCTGGCCCGCTGGGCCGGCGATGACGAACTGGCAGTCGCCCGCTACGAGCAGAGTCTGGCCGCCGCGAAGGCAGCGGGGGAGACCGCTCTGGTGGCACACGTGCTCGGCCGGTTGGGAGTCGCGGCGTACGTGTGGGGCGACGTTGCCCGCGCCCGCACGCTTCTCGCCGAGACGCTGGCCAAGGCCCGCGCGATCGATTCCGGGCAGATGATTGGCTACGCATACGTCTATCTCGTCCTGATTGCCATCGGCCCCCACGGCACCCTGCGAGAACGCGAGCGGTTGCGGAGGGAGCTGGAGGAACCGGCGGCGCGGCTGCGGGAAGCGGGGGTTCACCGCGGCCTGGCTGTGCTCCTGGCCGCTCATGCCAGGCTCCTCGTCGAGGTCGATCCTGTGGCCGCCGTGGCTCCACTCCGGGAGGCGCTCGAGTTGGCACGGTGGCTGGCCGATCCGGTGATCATCAGCTTCGTCCCCTGGCTGGCGACGGTACTGATGGCCGATCACCTCCCGGCGGAGCAGCTCGCTCGCGTCCATGGCGGCATCGCTGTGCTGGTGGAGCGTTCGGCGGCGATTGGTGGCCGCAACTTGATCGACATCTTCGGCGCACCCCACGACCGCGCGGCATTGGCGCGAATGGTCGCCGCGGCACGCACCTCCCTGGGTGAGGAGGCCTTCGCGTCCGCCGAGGCAGCCGGACGTGCGCTCTCCCTCACCGCGATCGTTGACGAGCTGCTGGCCGCGCTGGAGGATGAGGAGGGAGTCATCGCCACCTGGACACAGGGTGCCGGCCTGACCCGGCAGCCGGGCGGCCCGCTCAGTCCTCGCGAGCGCGAGGTGTTGGCCTTGTTGGCCGAGGGGCTCTCCAATAAGGCTATCGCCGCGGCACTGTTCGTCTCGCCCAATACGGTCAAGACCCACGTGGCCTCACTCCTCACCAAACTCGGTGTCGACAACCGCGCTCAACTGGCCATCATCGCGGCGCAGCGCGGACTCCTCGATTAGCTGACGACAAAGATGCAAGCCCGCCGCCGGTCTCATCTCGCCACCAAATGCTTGACACATGTTTGCACTTGGTGCTGGCAGCGTTCGGAGCCCCCGATCTCCAGGCTTCACGCCTCGGATCGTTGCTGTCTGGAAGCCACCACCGGAGAGAGTCCGTCGAGGAGCATCCCCACGATGCGCGGGGCATAGACGCGGTCAGGATCGAGATCGGGATCGTAGATGGTGACGTTGAAGCCGAGGCACCGCGGCGATGCGACGAATCCCCGCACCAACTCGGTAACGTCGGCGTAGTCGAGCCCGGGGCTGCCCGGCGAGTCGACGGCTGGCATGATCGTCTGATCGAGCACGTCGACGTCGAGGTGGACCCAGTAGGGAAGTTCAGGTGTCTCATCGAGGACCTCAAACCCTCGTGAGAGCGTCGCGGCGAGTCCGTGTTCCCGCACCCAGAAGATGTCCAACCGGCTGATCGCGGTGTCGAAGATGTCGCGCCAGGCATAGTCCGCCGCGCGTGTTTCGCGGTCCCCGATCTGCACGACCCGCCGGTCTGGCACCAGAGGGCCTGGTCGCCCATCCCAGTCCGTCAAGAGCCCCTCGCCCCGTCCCGTGCTCAAGGCGAGATCCATCCCCGCCGCCGCCGCGGGACCCGCCGTCACGTCGTAGTTCCCAGGGTGACGAAAATCGCTGTGACCGTCGAC
>DASUQU010000152.1:0-4340 GCA_036280495.1 Thermomicrobiales bacterium
TCGACCATGAAGACGATGACATCGGCCTCACCGATAGCGACATGAGCTTGCTCGCGTGTGTGCTGCGCAATCTGGGTGAACGACTCGGTTTCGACTTCCCGGTCGTCCTGCAGGCCGCCGGTGTCGACGAGCGTGAACTCGACTCCGCCCCAGTCGGTCGTGCCGTAGACCCGATCGCGAGTAGTCCCGGGCTCGTCTTCGACGATGGCGCGGCGTTCGCCGATCAGGCGGTTGAACAGCGTCGACTTGCCTACATTCGGTCGGCCGACGATGGCGACGATTGGTTTTGCCACGAGCGCTCCGTGAACACAGCACGCCGAGCCCAGGGCGGTTCTACCCTGGCTCGCCCCTGGCGCCCGAGACCTGAGGGTCGGAACGCACGACAGCGAGCGAGTATAACAGCCCTTTCACCGTGAATCTGTACCTGGTGAGAGGAGCCGGCGCTACCGCGGGAGGGCATCAATTAGGCGATCGATCCCCTGTTTTGTATTCGTCTCTGTGGCGCACATCAGCAAGGAGTGATCGAGCGCCGGATCGATCGTGCCAAGATCGAGACCGCCGAGAATGCCCTGTTCCAGCAGATGGGCGAGAACCTGGCGCGCAGGGCGAGGTGTCGAAACGACGAACTCGTTGAAGAATGGGCCGGCCGTGGCCACCGTATAGCCCGGAACCTCGCTCACGCGTTCCGCCAGGTAGTGAGCATTCTGGTAGCTGCGGCGTGCGACCTCGCGGAACCCTTCGGGACCGAGTGCCGCCATGTAGACGGTGGCGGCGGTAGCCATCAGTCCTTGATTCGTACAGATGTTGGAGGTCGCTTTCTCTCGTCGAATGTGCTGTTCGCGCGTTTGCAAGGTCAAGACGAATCCGCGCTGACCGTCAGCATCCGTAGTCATCCCGGCCAGGCGCCCCGGCATCTGTCTGACATAGGATTGGCGCGAAGCGAGGAGCCCGACATACGGTCCGCCGTAGCTTTGCGGGACGCCGAGCGCCTGCCCCTCCGCGGCCACGACATCCGCTCCAAGGTCACCGGGGGGCCGAAGCAGCCCGAGTGGAACCGGGTACGTGCTCACCACCAGGGCGCCACCACGTGCATGGGCGAGGTCGGCGATTGCCGCGATGTCCTCGATGCCGCCGAAAAAGTTTGGGTACTGAACCACGACGCAGGCGAGATCGTCCCCGAGGTACGGAGCAATCTCGGCTGAACTGGTCATGAATCCGTCGTATCCCAACGGCACTTCAACGATTTCGAGGTCCAGACCTTCGAGATAGGTGCGAAGAACATCGCGGTATGCCGGGTGAACGGTCGGGGAAATAACAATTCGACTTCGACCGCGAGTCCTCGAAACCGTCATCAATGCGCCTTCGGCGAGCGCAGTTGCGCCGTCGTACATCGACGCATTGGCAACGTCCGTTCCGGTCAGCGCCGCGACCAGACTCTGGAATTCATAGATCACTTGCAGGGTGCCCTGCGAAACCTCTGGCTGATACGGCGTGTAGGCGGTGTAGAACTCGCCGCGAGCCAGGATTTGGCCCACAGCCGCCGGGATGAAGTGCCGATAGGATCCCGCACCGAGATAGACGTCTTGTGCTGGCGGTGCGGTGTTCCGGGCCGCAAATGCGCCGAGGTGGTCGCTGGCCTCCAGCTCGGTTAGCACCGGGGGCAATTCCAGCTTCGGGAACCGAACACGATCCGGAACGGGGCTGAAGAACTCTTCCAGCGCGTTCACGCCGGTCGCTTCGAGCATTGCGACACGATCGCTCTCGGTGTGTGGATTGAACGTCATGAAATTCTTTCTATGCTTCGGGCAACAAGGACTGGTGGAATCGTCCCGGAAACCGCTAGTGCGCGGACGACTTTGCGAGCTCTGCGTATTCCTCGGCCGACAAGAGGGCGTCGAGCTGTTTCGGATCGGCCACGCGGATGCGAACCAGCCAGGCATCATCGTACGGGGAGGCGTTGATCATCTCAGGAGCTGCCACGACCTCTTCGTTACGCTCCACTACGTCCCCATCTACCGGGGAAAAGATATCGTTGGCGGCCTTGACGGATTCGATGATGCCGAAAGCCTGATCGAGCGCAATCGTGTCACCGACTTCCGGCAGCTCCAGGTAGGTGATATCGCCGAGCTCTGATTGCGCGAAGTCCGTGACTCCGATTGTTGCCACATCACCGTCGAGTGCCACCCATTCGTGAGTCTTCGTGTATTTGCGGTCGGCTGGCGATTCCATTGGTGTAGCAGTCTCCTCCTGATGCTTGCAGTGGTTTCAGTCTCGAGGTCGTCGATAGAAAGGAAGTTTGATCTGTTCTGCCTTTACTGGCCGTCCCCGGATGACGATCTCCAGCGGTCTGCCCACCCCGGCCACGTCGGCCTCGACGAGCGCGAGACCGATCTCGCTGCCCAGGGTCGGTGAGTGCGCGCCGCTCGTTACCACGCCGACGTCCCGCCCCTCCAGAGTCACCGGGTAGCCGTGTCTTGCCGAACCGGCTCTCTCCAGCAGCCGGAACCCGACTGTTCGCCGTGGCGGACCTGACTCCTTGACCGCGGCAATGGCTTCACGGCCGATGAACGGGCCCTTGCCCAGCTTGACAGCCCACCCGAGGCCTGCCTCGAGTGGGCTGACATCGTCGGCGAGCTCGTTCCCATAGAGAGGCATCCGCGCTTCGAGCCGAAGTGTATCCCGCGCCCCAAGCCCGATCGGCTTGAGTCCCCGTGAAGCACCGGCGGCAAGGAGCGAGTCCCAGAGCGCGACCGTCCGCTCCTGGGGCACGTAGAACTCGAACCCGTCTTCGCCAGTGTAGCCAGTTCGGGCAACGAGCACCGGTAGACCCGCCACCGTTGTGCGCAGAATTTGGAAGGAGCCCAATCCGGACAAGTCGGTTTCGCTCAGCTCTGCCACGATTTCTGCGGCATTTGGGCCTTGGATTGCGATCATTCCGAGCGAATCGGAAACATCGTCGACGTCCACCTCGAGCTCGGGTCGCGCTGACCGTTGCTGCTGCAGCCACGCAACGTCTTTGCCGTGGTTCGCGGCGTTGACCACGACCAGATATCCGGGCTCATCCGGTAACCGATAGATGATGATGTCGTCGATGACGCCTCCCCGCTCGTTCGGGAGGAGCGAATACTGCGCGTCGCCTGGTGCGAGGACTGATACGTCATTGGTGCTGACCATTTGGAGATACGGGAGAGCGTCGGTGCCGGTGACGCGGACCTGTCCCATGTGCCCGAGATCAAAGAGGCCCGCGGCGGATCGCACTGTTCGATGTTCGTCGACGATTCCCGTGTACTGAACGGGCATGAGCCAGCCGGCAAACGGGATGAGCCGCGCACCCAGATCCTCATGACGGCCCCGCAGCGGCGTTTCGCGCAGTGCCGTTTCGTGGGTGTCGGAATGATCTTCACGACCGTTGGTCACAGCTATTTTTTGTCCTCTGTCCGTCTGTTGTCCGTCTGTCCTCGGCCCGTGGTCCCGAGGCGATTCTAGGGGGGGTGTGGGGGGTCGTCAAAGAGAGGTTTTGATCTTATGGGATATGTCGCTCAGTATCCAGCCCGCCACGGTCAACACGCCGAAGCGCCGCTCGTCGGTTCACCAAGCTCAACGCGGCTGAAGACTTCATCGATGTGCTGCAGCTGCCGTGCCGGATCGAAGAGGGACGACAACTCATCGCTGTCAATCCACTTGGAGATCGACGGGTCGGCCGCGAGGCCGTCCTGGAATGCCGGGCCCCTTGCCAGCGCCCGCTGTGCATGCGCCTGTACCAGCTTGTATGCCTCCTGGCGGTCCATGCCCTTGTCGACAAGCGCCAACAAAACTGGTTGCGAGTAGATCAGCCCGCCGGTGAGATCAAGGTTCTGGAGCATTCGATCAGGATGTACCACCAGCCGGTCTAGGATGTCGGCGGTTTCGTGCAACATGAAATCAAGGACGATGAATGCGTCGGGCATGATCACCCGCTCCGTTGAACTGTGGCTAATGTCGCGTTCGTGCCAGAGCGCGTTGTTCTCGGCTGCGGTCGTCGCATACCCGCGCAGGAGCCGAGCTAACCCGGTGATTCGCTCCGAAGCATGAGGATTCCGCTTATGCGGCATCGCGGACGATCCCTGATTTCCCGGATCGAACGGTTCTTCAGCTTCGCCCACTTCTGACCGTTGCAGGTGCCTGATCTCCGTGGCGATCTTTTCCAGGGTTCCGCCGATACCCGCTATCACCGCCAGCAGGAATGCGTGCCGATCCCTCTGGATGATCTGGGTCGACACAAGGGCCACGCCGAGACCGAGATCCCGACAGACCTCCTCCTCTAACTTCGGGGGAACGTGCGCATGCGTCCCGACCGCCCC
>DASUQU010000153.1:0-5176 GCA_036280495.1 Thermomicrobiales bacterium
TGCGCGATGTCGAGCCCAAGGTCAAGGAGATGGAGATCACGCGCATCCCCACCGAATTCATCTCCACGCCGAACCCGCTCCTCTCCGAGGGGATCGCCGAGTGGACGCTTTCGACCAGCAGCCGGAGATTGGTCTGGGGAGACAACTACACCAGCGTCGGTCGTCAGATGATGCCGGCGATGCCGCTAGCGGACCGAGGGCTCAACACCGGCGACACCACGATCGAAACTGAGATCGGCTACACGAAGCCTATCGGCTTCGAAGAAGCCAAGCGCTGCCTGCAATGCCAGCTCAATATCTTCATCGACGGCAATCGCTGCATTCTCTGCGCCAACTGCGTCGACGTCTGCCCGGTCAAGTGCATCGAGATGGTATCGACCGATCGCATTCACTCGATCGACGGCGACGTCGAGCTCGCCGAAATGGCTCGCGCCGAATTGGGTCCCCAGGCAGCTGTGATGCTGATCGACGAGCGACCCTGCATCCGCTGCTCGCTTTGCGTCGACTGGTGCCCAACGGAGTGCTTGACGATGGATCACTTCCGCCTCACGCCGGCTCCCGAGCGCGAGAGCGTCGATCTGGCCGTCGTCGCGGACTAAGATGGGACCGAGGCCAGTCGCTTGTACGGGCGGCCAGCCTCGGCTCTGCCGGAGCAACGCGATGAATGCGTTCGAGTACGGTGAGATCAGCCAGCAGCAAGCGGAGAGCGGTAAGCCGTACCTTCAATTCCTCAACGAAGGCACGATGAGTCTCGGTCTCTATGCTCTTGCAGCTGGCTCGACCGACACTCAATCACCACATACCGAGGATGAGATCTACTACGTGGTCGCGGGTCGCGGCGGCATCGTCGTGGCCGGGGAGCGGCGGCCGGTTCAGCCGGGATCGATCGTGTTCGTCGCCAAAGAGATCGAACATCGCTTTGTCGACATCGAAGAAGACCTCTCGCTGCTGGTCTTCTTCGCCCCCGAGCACGAGCCCCGATAGGTCGGGAACACCAACTCGGCGCTGAGCGTTTTGGTGCCAGTGTCGCTTGACTTGACGCGGTCGTCTCGTACACTTGCAGCGTAACGATTTGAAACACGACTCGGGGTCCGGCGGATAGCTGGCCCGAGCGCGGAGGAACCTCGCATGATCACCATTACCCCCGAGGCCGCCGAGCAGCTGAAGGGTTTTCTCGCCGAGCAGGGTACGCCCGAAGGCGCGCTCCGTGTGTTCGTCGCACCGGGCGGTTGCTCCGGACTTCAGTACGGGATGACCGTCGAGGAGACTGCCGAGGACGGGGACGAGCTGATCGAAACCGACGGTGTGCGCCTGCTGGTCGATAACTTCAGCGCCATGTATCTCGAGGGGGCGCAGGTCGACTACGTGAACTCATTGATGGGCGGCGGCTTCACGGTGCATAACCCGAATGCGGTGTCCGGCTGCGCCTGCGGTCACTCGTTCAACGCCGGTGGCAACGCTGAGACAGCCCAAGGCTGCGGCTGCGGCCACTAGTCCAGCAGCCTTCACCCGAATCCGTGGCCGGCCGCCTCAGGCGCGCCGGCCGCTATTTTTTACCGACTCTTACGCTCTCAAATCATTGATGACCAGGCCGGCAGGGGCCTTCGGCTCGAACCAGGTGGATTTTGCCGGCAACAAATCACCCTCCTCCGCCACGGTGAGCAACCGGTCCAGACTCGGGGCGGGTAGCAAGAATGCCGTCTGGGCGCGCCCGTCCTTGACCTGGTTCACTGCGTCCGCGTCGTCGATAGCAGGCAGCAGACGCGGCACTGCGCCATGTGCGCCAGCACCCAACAGGCTCTCGATGAGCGATTCCACTGCCGCGACACCAAGAGACCGCCAAGCCCGAAGACGAGTGTGTGGCATGAGTGCCTGGTGCGGGTCACCGGGCTTGGCGTGAACATCCCAGACTTCGTGGTCGCCCGGAAGCACGACGCGGCAGATGAACCGGGTGTCCGGCAGCGGCGCGTCCAGCTGCTCGGCGGTCACATCAAACCATCGCTGGAATAGCTGCAGGAGTAGATGTGGCGAGCCATTCTGTTCGTCTAACAGCACCCGATGCGTCGGCCACACAATGACTCCGGGATCTTCGACCGGCGCCAGCAGGGCGAGGACAAACTCCCAGGGCGCATCGGGATCGAATCCATGTCTGGCCCGGCATTCATCACGGTACGCGAGCGCGGCTTCATACCGGTGATGCCCGTCGGCAACAAAGAGTGCCCTGCGCGCGAAAGCGGTCGAAAGGTGTGCGTGGAGTTGGGCATCGGCTACAGCCGTCAGGTGATGCGTTCCTCCCATCTGATCCCGATTGTCCAGGAGTTGCCCGCTGCCCGCGTGATTGCCGATCAGACCTCGGATCTCGTTATCAGCATCCCGGTATAGGAGATAGAGCGGACTCAGGTTCGCCTGTACCGCCCGCAGCCGATTCAGGCGCTCCTCGCGCGGACCGGGCGTCGTCTGCTCGTGAGGCAAGACAACCCGCTCTGTCCAATCGGTCAGACGCACCCGGGCGAGCAATCCTGTTCGTGTGATCGAGGTTCCCTGCTGCTGGAATCGGTGGTGATGAACGTAGACCATCGGCGCCGTGTCCTGACGCAGCGCACCCTGCTCGAGCCATGTCTGATAGCGCCGCGCGGCGAAGGCGTGGTCATCACCAGCGGAACCGAGGTCAACGCTCTCTATCTTGCGAATGCTGAACTCAGCGCCGTCTGCCGGCTCCGTGGCGACGTCATATGGGGGAGCGAGGAGGGGACCGATCGGGCCGGTACGCTGACTGTCGAAACGGATCCCGCGCAGAGGCCGGATGTCAGCCACGACGCACAGATTCCAACGAGTGACCGCGAGTCGATGAACAACGCGAGTCGGTTTGGCCCCAGTTATGCATGTTTGACATGCTACCGCGGACCCAGCGAGCGAGCGGGTCGTTCGCGGAAACCCGGACCCACTATCGAATCAAGGGGTGGTGATTGCGCCGCGTCCTGATATGATCGTTCGGGTAATAGTCGCATGCGGCGCATGACACACGCCGCTTACCCTCGGGGAACCGAGGAATGTCAACGCGCGTTCTAGATCTAGAGGCGGTTTCGCTGATCGGCCCGCGGCGTGCGCGTGATCGCCGGCAGATGCCGCGCTTTTGCTCGCTTGCGTCGAAATCACGGTCGCCGCGGCCAAGCTACTTCCGCCCGTAACAAGGAGTATGACACTGATGAGCGATCCGATTCAAACCTACGGGATGGACAAGATTGACGACTTGGTCGTCAGCGGTGTCACCGACGAGCGGATCGACATTCCCGAAGAGATCCAGACGCAAATGGCCGACGAGATCGAGCCCGAGCCGGATATCGAGCGGGATCTCGATGTCTTGCAGCGACTCGATCCCAACTTCATCAATGATCCGGTCCGTCTCTACTTGCGGGAGATCGCCGAGACCCCGTTGCTGACGCATGCGCAGGAGATCGATCTCGCCAAGCGCGTCGAGATGGGCGATCTCGATGCCACCCAGCGGTTCGTCCGCGCAAATCTGCGTCTCGTTGTGTCGATTGCCAAGCGTTACGTCAACCGCGGTCTGACCCTGCTGGACCTGATCCAAGAGGGGAACATCGGGTTGATGCGGGCGGTCCAGAAGTATGATTGGCGGAAGGGCTTCCGCTTCTCGACGTACGCGACCTGGTGGATTCGCCAGGCGATCACCCGCGCGATCGCCGATCAGAGTCGCACGATCCGCCTTCCGGTCCACATGGGCGATTCGATCTCCCGCTACCGCAAGACGCTCAACATGCTCGCCCAGGAGCTCGGGCGCCAGCCGACGCCGGAAGAAGTCGCGGAGGCGATGAGCGTCCAGCCTGAGAAGATCCACCAGATCGTGCAGGCGGCGCAGCGCACGATTTCGCTCGAGACGCCAATTGGGTCAGAAGACGAGACGAGTCTCGGAGACCTGATCGCCGATGACGTCTCAGAGACCCCGTACGAAGCGGCATCCGAGTCGATGCTCAAGCGGGACGTAAGCGCGGCACTCGACACGCTGACCCCGCGGGAAAAGCTGGTCCTGCAGCTCCGATTCGGTCTCGGGCACGGGCACCAGCACACGCTGGCCGAGGTCGGCGAGCAGTTGCAGATCAGCCGGGAACGCGTCCGTCAGATCGAAAACGAAGCGCTGCAAAAACTGCGGCGGCTCGATGGCGACCGCCTCTACGCCTATCACCAGGAGCTCTAGGGTTCGGCCTCGACGGCGATGCACCACGGTCGCCGCCGAGGTTACGGGCTCTCGTTCGACCAAGGGGCCCTCAGCACTACTTTCCACTCCTTGATGGTGGCATTGGCAAGGACCCCCGCACTGCGGTACGGGTCCTGCGCCAGGAGGTGCTCCGCCTCCGCCATGTCCGCCACGTCGTAGACCAGCAACATCCCAGTTTCGTCCTCCCACGGCCCAGACATCACGATCTTGCCCGCATCAAACAACGATCGCAAATATTCCCGGTGCGTGGGCCGGGTGCGAAGACGAAGCTCTTGATCGTCGGCGAACTCGCCTATCACCGCGAACAGTGCCACTGTTTCCCCTCCTCACAATCGATCTGGCTCGCTGACCCGAGCGGTGCTCGCGGCCCTTGCTTCCCCTCGGCTCACAGCGTAGCCTAAACTTTCCACTCGCCCCCGCGAGTCGCCAAATCAGCAAACGAGAGGGCGCTTTGAACCCCAACGCGCAAGCGTCACTGCTGTCGAACGCTGCTTCGGCTCAGCCCGAGCACAACACCGCGTTGAAGTCGGTGCCTCCGATTCGCCGCCAGTATCTCCAGATCAAACAACGGTTTCCGGACACCATCCTCCTCTTCCGCCTCGGAGATTTCTACGAGACGTTCGAGGACGACGCCGAAACCGCCTCTCGTCTGCTGGACATCATGCTCACCAGTCGAGAGATGGGCAAGGGCGTCCGCGTTCCAATGGCCGGGATTCCGCACCACGCGGCTGATGGCTACATCGCCCGGCTGGTCGCGGCCGGCCACAAAGTTGCCATCTGCGAGCAGATCGGCGGTCTGGACCGGGGTCGGACCCTGATCGACCGAGATGTGACCCGCATCGTGACTCCGGGGACGGTGACCGACCCGGCAATGCTCGACAGCCACCGCAATAGCTACATCGCCGCGGTGGTCTGTGATCGGGCTCGGGCCGGGATCGCCTA
>DASUQU010000154.1:0-11374 GCA_036280495.1 Thermomicrobiales bacterium
CTCGGCAGTGGTGGTGGGAGTGTCGTCGGCGAACAGGTCGGCCACGTGGTGCTTGGCATCGTGGAAGAAGCGCGGCACCAGCGAATCGAGGTCGGCGTTCGCTGCGACCAAAGTCGCAGCGACGTACAACTCCCTCCCCCAAACGAGCCCGACCTCCTGACACAGATCGACGAAGCGCTCGAAGAAGCGCTGGAAGACGTCGATCCCGAGGCGCTGCCGGATGCGGGTCAGGCTGGAGTGGTCCGGGAGCTCCTCATCGAGGCCGTAGCCGAGGTACCAGCGGTGGGCCAGGTTGAGGCTGGCAGTCTCAATGAGCTTGCGCTCGGAGCGGATGTCCTCGAAGCACATCACCAGCTGTAGCTTGAAGAAGACCACCGGGTCGACGCTGGGCCGACCTCGCTCGGCATACAGCTCTCGTGCCCAGTCGCGGACAAACGAGAGATCGAGTTTGGCCTCCAGGTGCCGGTAGACGTGCTCAGCGGGGACGAGGTCCTCCCGCGAGAGGGTGATCGGCTCCTGGAGCCGGCGGGGTGTTGCGGGACCGAGCATCGGCGGGCTCCTGGGGCACTTCCGCTTTCGCTTCGCCGGTCCGAGCGACCTCGTCGAAGAGCTCGGCCACGGCCTGCGGCGCATGGACGAAGGCGTCCGGAGGCGAGGTGAGCTGGTGGAAGTGCCAGCGTGGGTCGTGCTGGGCACGCGCCGCGAACGGCTGCATCAGGTCTGCCACTCCCGCCAGCCCTGCGGGGTCTTCGGTGCACCAGATATAGGTCCGCGGCAGGGCAGGAGCCGGACGAAGGTGGGCCGGGTCGGTGAACATGCGCAGCGGCGACGGGACGTGGCGCCCTCGCGCAAACGCCGCGATCACTGGGTCGTCCTCGAACGACGGAACCGGGATGCGCCAACCTTCGCCCTCGCTCTGCGCCGCCTCCGCGAAGCGCTGCCGCATGGCAGGTGGCAAAAGGTCGAAGACCGACTGGCCGTCCTTGGGCACGAGCGCATTGAGATAGACGAGGTGTGCCAGGCGCTCCGGCATCTGATCGGCGACTGCCGTCACGACCATGCCGCCGTAGCTCTGGCAGGCCAGGATGACCTCGTGCAGATCTTCGTAGCGGAGCAGGTTGACGATGTCCTGGAGGTGGGTCTCCAGCCCCACCTCCGGCCTCGCCAGATGGACGCGCTCCGCGAAGCCGGTGAGTGAAGGGGTGAAGACCTCATGACCACGGGCACGCAGCAATGACGCGACCTCGCGCCATTCCCAGCCACCGCCGAACGCCCCGTGCACGATCACGAAGGTCGCCATCGGCACACCCCGACTGAAGTCCCTGTTCGTAGCGGCGCAGCATACCAGCCACCGGTCCGCCGATGAGCCTATTATCAGGCCTTTTTCAACAGGCTGGCCGGTTACCGGCCCCGCCATACCTCTGAATAGATCTCGCGTCGCCAGTTTGACTCATCCGAAGATGTCGCATTGGCGTCCCATCTTTGATACAGTCCTTCATACGACGATAAGAGTTAGAAACAAGACAGCGAGGACCTCTCGACACGCATAGGGCGCGGGGGAGCTTCCCGCGCCGGGTTGTCGCCAGAGGAGGAGTGACGAGATGCCGAGCGACGAACACCCGCTGCAATTGATGGCACATCACCGCATCGCTCGCCGACTACTCTTGCAATCGGGTGGGGTTGTCGCCGGTAGCGCGATGGCGGCCGGGAGCGCATTCCCCGCTCGCGCCCTGGCGGCCGGTGTCCCGGCCGAGCACGTTCCAGCCTGGCTCGATCTGCTCTCCCGGGCAATCCCAGCTTCACACGAAGAGTATGCGCCCGTCGCCCTCTCCGACCGAGAGATCGCCACTTTGCGGGCCGCGGTGGGGCGTCTCATTCCAACCGATGAGCTGGGTCCCGGTGCGGACGAGGCGGGCGTGCACGTTTTTATCGATCGCGGTCTGGCCGGCCCCAATGCCGCCTCTCTGTCGGTGTACCAGGCGATGCTGGCGGCGCTCGACGCCGGCTCGGCAGGCGGTGACTTCACCGCCGCTACACCCGAGCGACAGGACGATCTGCTCACTCAATTCGAGGCCGGGAAGCTGACTGATGCCCCGGAGGGTGCCTTCGCCCTCTTGCTCGAACACACCCGGGAGGGGATGTTCGGCGACCCCATCTACGGCGGTAACCGGGACTTTGCCGGCTGGGACCTGATCGGCTACCCCGGCATCAAGTTGCTCTGGACCGAGGCCGACCAGGATATCAACGCCGTGGTCAAACCGCTGCACATCTCAGTCAAGCAGTTTGGAGGGACCGGCTGGTGAGCAACGCTCTGGCAAAAGCCGATGTGGTCATCGTTGGACTGGGCGCCGCCGGCGGTATCGCCGCCCACGTGTTGACGCAAGCCGGCATCACCGTGGTTGGGCTAGAAGCCGGGCCGCGCTTGGACCTCAATACCTTTCTGGCCAACGACGATGAAATTTCGGGCATGATCCGATATTGGACCGGCGAGCCGAAATACAAGCACGAGTTGCCCACCTGGCGTCCAAATGCCAGTTCGCCGACGATGCCGCCGCCGATCCCACCCGTCTCGATGGCGAACATGGTCGGTGGCACCAGCGTCCACTACGGCGCCCAAAGCTGGCGCTTCCGCGCGGATGACTTCGCGACTCGCAGCTCGACTGTCAAGCGCTACGGGGAGGAGGCGATTCCGGCAACGGCGACCGTCACCGACTGGCCAATCACCTACGATGAGCTGGAGCCCTATTACGATCAGGCGGAGTATCTGATCGGCGTTTCGGGGCAGGCAGGCAACATCAAGGACACGAAGATCAACGGCGGCAACCCCTTCGAGTCGCCACGCTCCCGCGAGTTCCCCATGCCGCCGTTGCGCTCGACCGGGTACGGCGAGTTGACCCGAAAGGGAATGATCAGCCTCGGCTACCATCCGTTCCCGCAGCCGTCGGCAATCGCCAGCGTCCCCTACAACGACCGGCCGGAATGCAGCTACTGCGGCTATTGCAGCGGCTTTGGCTGTTGGAACGACTCCAAGTCGAGCACGCTGGTCACCGCTATCCGGAGCGCCGAGGAGACTGGGCTGCTCGAGGTGCGACCCAATTGCCGGGTGATGCGGATCCTCAGCAACGATCGAGGCGAGGTCACCGGGGTCGAGTATCTGGATGAACATGGCGCGCAGCAGGTGCAGCCGGCAGGAGTTGTGATCCTCAGCACCTATATCTACGAGAACGTTCGCCTGCTGCTGCTCTCCACCTCCGACTACTACGCCGATGGTCTGGCCAACAACAATAGTCAGGTCGGCAAAAACTACATGTCGCAGGCCTACGCCGGCCGCAGCGGACTCTTTCCCGGCAAGCGGCTCGGCCTCTTCTCCGGAGCCGGCGGGCAGGCCATCGCCATGGACGACCTGAATGGCGATCACTTCGATCACACCGGCCTCGGCTTCATCCGAGGGGCGGTCATCTTCGCCGGCAACAGCGAGTTGCCGATTGGGAAGTCGCGCAGCCTCGCTCCCGGGATCCCGCAGTGGGGCGCGGAGTACAAGCGGTGGGTACATGAGAACGCCGACTCGGTCGGGTCCGCCTTCGCCCAGGTCGAACCGCTGCCCTATGAAGATGTGTTCCTCGATCTCGATCTGAAGAAGACGGACCCGCTCGGGGTGCCGGTGCTTCGCGTGACCTATGACACCAAGGAGAACGAAATCAACGCGGCCAAGTTCATGGACAACAAGCTAGCTGAACTACTCACGGCGATGGGTGCTTCAGTGACGTGGCCAAACTATCCGGCGGGAACGCCGTTGCCGATCAACACCCACGCCTACGGCGGGACCCGGATGGGCGACGATCCAGCCGCGTCGGTCGTCAATAAGTACGGCCTGGCCCACGAGGCCCCGAACCTGATGATTCTCGGAGGTTCCACCTTCCCCGGCAGTTCCGGCTACAACCCCACCGAGACAATCCAGGCCCATGCCTGGTACGCGGCCGAGTACCTGGCGAACAATCTGAACACCATCGCGGTCTAGGGGAGCGGGCCAAGGCAGAAACGGCGGCAGAAGGGGCGCGGCAGCCGCACGGCGCTCCGGTCGGACGAGCCCGCCCAACTCGTCGCCCTCGCGAGTGGGGATCCACGAGACGACTCGATCCTACAGGCGTTCCTGCAAACCAGAATCCGGGTCAGCGAGTTCTCTGCCCTGACCGCGACAATGTCGCATCACGTTTGTGCCGGTGGCAGACCCAACTCCTGGCGTAGGCGGGCGAATTCGTCGACGAACTCGGTTCGCATCTGTGCCTTTTCCTCATCGGGGAGAAAGGCCACGTCGACAGCATTGAGCGCAATGCGCTGTATGCCATCGGCGTCATAGCCCCAGTGCCGAGCCAGCACCAGGAACTCATCCGTCAACGTTGTGCCGAAGAGAGGTGGATCGTCGGAGTTGACGGTCACCAATACCCCCGCATCGTCGAATGCCCGGAACGGGTGGTCGCCAAAGCTGGAGACTACACCCGTGCAAAGGTTGCTGGTCGGGCAGAGCTCAAGGGGAACGCGGTCGCGGGCGAGGCGCTCCACGAGCACAAGATTGTCGATGGCGCGCACGCCATGCCCGATCCGCTCCACACCGAGAAAATCAAGGGAATCGCAAATGGTGGCGTAGCCGGTGGTTTCGCCGGCATGCGCCACCGTGTGGAGTCCCGCCGCCTTGGCACGCGCAAAATCGGCAACGAAGTTGGTGGGTGGATAGCCGACTTCGTTCCCGCCCAACCCCAGAGCCACGACACCATCATCAGGTGAGAGCGCGGTGATCCAGTCGACGGTCTGGGTGACCGAGTAGGGGCTCGTCTCGCTGTCGCGCACGCCGTCCGCAATCCAGCGCATCTCCACTCCCCAACGCTCTCGTGCTTCGGCCCGGCCCCGGTTCATCCCGGCAAGCATCTGATGGAAGTCAAGGCCACGTTTGCGGACATTCGTCTCCGGATTGAAATGGATCTCGAGGTACCGGATGTTCTGCGCTGCCGCATCCTCGCCCAGCTCGGCCACGATGGTCGCGAAGTCCTCAGGTGTGCGCAGACAGGAGCAGACTGCAATGTAGACCTCGATGAAGTGTGGGAAATCGCGGAAGCGGAAAAACTCGCGCAGCCCCGCCTCGTCGTCGGCTGGGGGCCGCACCCCATTGCGCCGGGCGAGTTCGAGGAGCGTGGCTGGGCGCACAGAGCCTTCCAGGTGGACGTGGATCTCCGCCTTGGGCATGCGGCGAATGAACGTCTCCACTCGCGAATCGACCGGATTCTCGCTGTCAGACATCGGCGGCGCTCCAAACGAAGGGTTGAGATTGTGCGGCCGCATGCTAGCATCCTTGCGGGGAGAATCCCGCTGGCACACCCTGCTTGCCGGCGGGCTGGAAAGGCACCGGTCGTTGAAGGGGAACCGGAGGGCTCTGCGGCGGGCGCGCTCGTGGCGGTGGGAGACGCCTGGTACGGACGCGACCATCGCCGATGAACACGCTCAGCGGCGGTGGGCCGAAGCGCGTACGAAGGCGATCACCTGGGCCATGGGGGTGATGGATGATCCGCGGGTCATCTATCTCGACACAGAGACCACCGGGTTCGGTCCGCGCGCAGAGATCGTTGACATTGCGGTCGTCAGTGCCGAGGGCCAGGTGGTGCTGGAGTCGCTTGTGCAGCCGACCCGGCGCATCCCGGTCGATGCCACGGCGATCCATGGGATTACCGACGCGGATGTGAAGAACGCGCCGGCATGGTGCGACCTCTATGAAGATCTGCTGCAGGTGCTCGCCGGCCGGCGCATCATCGTTTACAACGTCATTTTTGACCGGCAGATGGTGAACCAGGCGTGTGAGCGCTATGACTTGGCCGCGCCAGTTGCGGACTGGGAGTGCGCCATGCGCAAGTACGCCGGCTTTCACGGAAATTGGGATTCGGGCAAACGCTGGTACCGGTTCCAGAAGCTGGAGCACGCCGTGCTCGCCTTCGGGGCCGAGCCAGGCGGGCATCGGGCGGCAGCCGATGCAATTGCCTGCCGTGCTGTGGTGCTTGGTATGGCCGCAACGCCTCCTCCCATGCCAGAGACTACCAACCTGGCTCCGCTCGACACCAAACGAACGTGGCATGTTCCTGCCGAAAAAGCCGCAATCCCCGGCGATAACCCGAGGTCGACACTGGCGCAGCCCGCGATGCCTGAACCGCAACCAGTTGACGCGTATATGCGTTGGGCGCACGCCGTTCACGAGTTCACCGCGCTGCTCGACGCGATCCCGGCAGAGCTGCGCGAGTGCCCCGGCGCCTGCGGGGCGTGGTCAGTGCGCGAAGTCGTTGCCCACTGCGCCGCATGGGAATGGGAAGCCGCACGGCGGCTGCGCCTCATCGCCGCCGATCCGACCCTTCCCGACGCGGTCTACAAGGTCGATGGATTCAACGCGGCAAGCGTTGCTGCGCGTGCCCGGCAGGACTGGTCGAGGACTCTGGACGAACTGGCTAAGGCGAGCAATACGCTTGGCAGGGCTGCCCGCGCCATACCGGATGACGCTCGCACCCAGGAGTGGCTAGTCGGCCGCGCGGCCGATTTCGAGGAGCACGCAGACGGGCTCCGGCACTGGATCGTCGCGACTGCATCTCCCGATCTTAGTGACCGGGCGTGGATACTGAACTAGGAGCGCACCTGGCGCATCTCGCCTTGAAATCGGTGACTACCTGGCATAGAATAAACGTGCTAGTTTGGGTCCCAACAACCCGGCTAGCCCCCCGACTGACGGTCCGGCTCCCCCTTCCCTCCCCGGACCGTCAGCGTTTGTGTTCGACCATCCCATGTACGTCTATTGGAGTTGAGTGCGGCCTGGATCCTCCCCGGTCTCGCCGGATGTTGCGACCATGCCTGGTTCCTCGTCGACGAACTCGCCGTCGGGCCAGAGATGCGGCCCGTGGTGACTGAAGGTGCAAAGTAAGAAACGATCAGGGCGCCGCGCCACAACTGTGGCGGGAATGGTGGCAGCGCCAGGGTGGGACGCGACAGGAAAGGATTCGGGAAGAAATTGCAGGGCGCGGGCACACCACGCGCGCTCGATCCCGTCTCCCCAGGCTGCGTAGCGTTGCTCATTGGCGTGCTTTCGTCGATGGTCCTGAGGTGGTCGCCCGGGTGAACCTCGAGGAACGTTGTTCGGTTCCGTGCGCTGACGTGAGGAACCTTTACGCTCGGGCGGTCTGGACCCCTCGTCACTCTCCTGACTGAGCCTGGCTGATGAGTCCACGTCGTCCCTCTCGCCTTGTGACGTGTTCGCAGGTCCCTATGGTACAAGCAACCCGGCGCATGCTGAGTCTCAAGCGCCGATGTCGCGCACCGTCGTTTCTGACCATCTGGCGGCCAGAGCATGCCCCCACTAGAATGCCGTCATCCGGCATGGGAAGCCGCGCGATACAGGATCAGGGGTGTCAGTGGTGGAACAGCCTGTCTCATGCAGTAGCGCTGCTGCGCTTGCTCACCGCGTCTTGGATCGCCTGACCGCGATGAAACTCCTCGTTGGATCCCTGCGACTCCGCCTGCGACTCGGCACCATCGCGCCGACCGAGATCGAGAACCACCTCGACCGCATCGACCAGGAGATCGACGCCACGGCGGCGATGGCCCAGGACACGCAGGCGAAGGGATCGGACTCGAGCTAGCGCACGGTGCGCATCGAAACCCAGCTCTGCCGGTTGTTCCCAGGAGCGCCAGCGACTGGACTCGCCCGACGAAAACCGCCGATCCCGGACCACGCCGACTTCCTCGCTAAGCCATTTTGCATCGAGGAGCTGCTGGCACTCGGCGTACGGCTAACCGGTTACCCATGAAGTGCGGCCCGAGGCTGGGCTGCGCCATTGAGATAGAGGAGTTCAGCATGACCGCGGATAGGAGTGCCGACGATGAGAGCACCGGGTCCATTGCTGATCGGTTGATCGAGCACGTTTCAGATGCCGCGGAACGGGTGGGAGAGGCTGCTCATGCGATTGTGGAAGGGGTCCAGGACCGGGTCGAGCAGCTGACCTCGAGATTACAGCGCGAGGAGCTGACCCAGGTTGGCCAACCGCTCCCAGCCGACTTTCGCCCTGTGCGGCCTAAGCGGCATAGCTCGACGTGGTTGGCGTGGCGTGACAACCGCTGGGTGCCGGTACATCGCGTCAAGGACGTGGGCTGGGTCTGGAGCGAGTAGGGGATGCTCAGCGGGCTCACCAGGGATGTTGCTGCTGGTGGCGATGAAGTGATGATTTCCCAAGCGCGCCGGAATGAATGTTTCGTACATGGCGGAGAGGGGCGGGAGCCCTGGCGTTCTCTATTTCGGGATATCGAGGTACTGCGCTGCGACCATATGGGTGTTGCCTATGTGGTCGAGATGGTTCTCGTAGCCGGGAACTCGGAATCGCAGTATCGCTCCCATCACATTCACTTCGTCCGAGGCAATCGACGCGAGGTTCATGCACTTGCGGACGATCTGAGTCAGGATCTGATCGACCGCGTGTGGAGCCGGGCCGTGCTCGCCATGGAGCGGGGTGAGGCGCCGAACTGCCGCCAGGTGCACTTTCACCGGCGGCCGAGTGAATGAAGAGCGATATTTTCTAACCAGGACTAGGTTCACGCCGGGCTACCGCGGCGCAGCACAGATACTCTCAGTGTGTTCAGGGTACTCGTGGGTTCGGCAGACTTCAGATCCTGTCCGTTAGGACGGGCGGATGGTACTATCGCGCCATCTGGCCCACCGGGTACGGTCTCAGATGATGCCGTGATACCCGGATTTTTCTCCGCAGCGTCCGGAGCGCAACTGCGTGCCCAAACAGATCGGCATCGATCTCGGGACGGCCAACGTCCTCGTCTTTCTCCGTGGCCGTGGCATCGTCATCAACGAGCCGTCGGTCGTGGCGATCTCTGCGAAAGACGGCAAAGTGAAAGCGGTCGGGCTGGAAGCGCGTAATATGCTTGGCCGCGAGCCGCGTGAGACGATCGAAGTCGTGCGCCCGATGCGCGACGGAGTGATCGCCGACTACGTCGTCACGCAGGAAATGCTGCGCTACTTCATCAACAAGAGCTGCGGCCGCTTCTCGCTCGTGCGGCCTGAGGTCATGATCTGCGTTCCGGCCGGGGTGACCGGTGTCGAACGCCGCGCCGTTCGTGATGCCGCCCTCGCGGCTGGGGCGCGAAAAGCGTTTCTGATCTCCGAGCCACTAGCGGCGGCAATCGGGGCCCGCGTGCCGGTGGCCGATCCCTCCGGCAACATGATCATCGACATCGGCGGGGGTACCACCGAGGTCGCGGTGATCTCACTCAACGGGATCGTCGTTGCTCGTTCCCTCCGGGTAGGGGGCAACCGCTTCGACGAAGCGATCGCCAACTACATCAAGCGCAAATACAACCTGCGCGTCGGCGAGCGGACGGCGGAAGAGGTCAAGATCGCCATCGGCAGCGCCATGCCAGTGGACGAGGATATCCGCATGGAAGTGCGTGGCCGGGACGAGGTCGCTGGTCTGCCGCGGACGATCCAGATCCATGCTAATGAGGTGACCGACGCCGTCACCGAGCCGCTGGAGGCGATCATCGGGGCGGTGCGCGCGGTGCTGGAAGAGACGCCTCCCGAGCTGTCGTCCGACATCATCGACAAAGGGATGATCCTGACCGGCGGCGGCGCTATGCTGCGGCATCTGCCTGACCTCCTGATGGAGGTCACCGGGGTGCCCTGCTACGTTGCCGACGACCCACTCTCCTGCGTGGCGGTCGGCACCGGTCTGGCCCTGGAGCATATGGATATCCTGCGCGACAGCCTCGAGGAGCCGTAGGCTAGCGCGAGAATTCGTGATAGCAGGGTGGTTCGTTAGACCTGAGGAGCCAGACGCTGGTCAGCTGGCGCTGATTCGCGGGCGATCCCGAATTCGACCGCTGAGAGCAGTACCAGGTTGAGCGCCAGGCCGACGACCGCCGTTAACTGCTGTTCATAGAAGGCAAGAGGCTGGACCACTAGCAGGGACACCAGGACTGACCGGCGGAACCATCGGAACGAGGTCAGAAGGGAGTTCCGTAGAAAGAGCAGGCCCGCCACCAGCAACGCGCCGGCAATCACGGTAGCGATCGATAGCAGCTCTGTGGTCGACTCGACATAGACTCGCAAGCGCTGATCCGCAGGATCGGTAAGAACCGTAATCGAAAGCGACCGGAGGTTGAAGAGAATCACCACCCCGGCAATGACCAGAACGAGCATGAGGAACCAGCGCTGACCGACCAGCCAGGTGTATGTCTTCGCCACCCGCTGTGCTTCTCGGTCGGCGAGACTCTCAACTGGTTCGGGTGCCGCGGCGATTCTGGCGAGACCATGTTCAAGCGCGGGCACCAGCGGATTCTGAGGATCGCTCTCGGCCAGCAATTGCGAGGCCTGCTCGCGTTCGCGTTTGGGATACCCCTCGATCGTGGCGCTGGTGACGACGTCGAGGGCTTGTACCAGTCGCTCTTCCGGGGTGGTGTGGGAGTCGGAGGCGAGCCGCACTCCGGCGATGAAGAGCAGGACAAAGACGACGTAGATCAGAGCGACCGCCGGCTGATAGAAGTAGTTGTTGTCGCTGGTGATGAACTTGCCCAGCTCGTCGATGAAGGCGCCGAAGCCAGCACCGCCGACGACCGCGGCAAAGACGCGCGTCCGCCGCCCGAGAAACGTCAGATTCGCCAGGAGCGCGATCAGCATACCGATGCCGCCGAAGAGCATGTGGGCGATGTGCAGACCGCCGCCGCCGATTTGCGGATAGCCGGTGAGTCCGAGCCAGGCGCGGATGAGGAGGACGGTGACCACCGCCGAGACGAAGAAACGCTCCAAGAGCCTCGTCGCCTCCATATTACGGGCGGGATAGGCATGCCGCGGCAATGGTGGCGGCGGTATGTAGAGCCGCACCCTGCGTCTTGTTCGCTTGCCGGGCGGGTCACTTGACGGTTTCCCCACAGTATCTCCTAGGAACGGAATCCTGGCTCCTGCATCAGGCTGCCTCGAACGCGTCAGCGTGTTCCGGAGCGTCGCGCATGCGGGGTGGCAAACCGGGCTGGATGGGTGTCACCGCAGATCGAGGTCTAGGTAGTGACGGCAGCGAGCGGAGGAGGTCGGCGGCACCAGTGATTGCTCGCGCTCTCGAAAGCGTGCGCGAGCTGGAGGACGCCCCAATCGTCGCGGGCGCGTCCGACGATCTGCAATCCGACCGGGAGACCCTCAGGGGTGAAGCCTGCCGGGACGGAGATGGCCGGATGACCGGTCACCGTGATGCGCGAGCACGTTCGCATCCACTCGATGTAGGTGGCCATCGGCGTGCCGTTGATCTCGGTCGGATAGGGGATGTCGGCGGGGAAGGGGGGAACCTGAGAGATCGGT
>DASUQU010000155.1:0-3347 GCA_036280495.1 Thermomicrobiales bacterium
ATTCCCGCGGCATCGGCGCTCGGCATCGGCGGCACCCTCGGCATGGCCGCCCTCGGCGCCGTCGCCTTCCGCAAGCGGCGCATGGACAGCTTCGCCGAAGAGGCGCGGAATGAGCGGGCGATGACCGATGATGCTCCTCCCCCCTCTTCCCCCCTCAGCGAAGCGCCCCCCTATCCCCCCTCAGGAAGCGAGGACGCGCGATGACCGATCTCCTGCTCCAGGTCGCTCCGCCGTCAAACACCTGGTTCACCGACTCCCCGGAGTGGGGGTGGTACATCGTCGTCTACTTCTTCCTGGGCGGCATCGCCGGCGGCGCCGCCTTCCTCTCCGGTCTGCTCGATCTCCTCGGCGACCGCCTCGACCGGCGCATGACCCGCATCGGCTATCTGATCGCGCTGGTCGCCATCATCATCGGCGGCCCGCTGCTGATCATCGATCTCATGCGGCCGGAGCGGTTCTGGCATATGGTCTGGATGTCGGACACTGGTGGGCCGATGTTCAAGCCCTACTCGGCCATCTCGCTCGGGATCTGGATCATCCTGCTCTTCGTGATCTTCGTGGTGCTGGCCGTGATCGCCTCCTTTCGTGGAGTCGGAAGCCGGAAGCCGGAAGTCGGAAGTACTGACCAACGTACGACTGAGGACTTACCACCCACGACTGTCTGGGACAAGATCGTCGCCCTCGGTTGCATCCTCACCGGCTCGGCGCTGGCGGGGTACACCGGGCTCGTCCTGACCGACACCAACCGGCCGCTCTGGGGCGACACCGTCTGGATCACTCTCCTCTTCCTCCTCTCCGGCATCTCGGCGGGGGGCGCGGCGATGATCCTCTTCGGCTGGCGCCAGGGGCACCCCGGCACCGTACGCTGGATCGAGCAGATGGAGAGCTACAGTTCCGTGCTGGAGCTGATCGTGCTGGCGGTCATCGCCGCCACCATCTGGAGCGTCGTGCGCGTGGTCTGGAACGGCGCCTGGGGCGCGATCCTGCTCTTTGGCGTCGGCGTCCTCGGCATCGTCACGCCGATCGTCCTCTACGCGCGGCCGCGCGCCCTGGGCACAGCGACCGTTCCCGTTGCGGCGCTCCTGGTGCTGGTCGGTAGCTTCCTGCTCCGCGCGGTGGTCATCCTTTCCTCGGAGGCGATCTGACATGCGCGCGCTGGGTGAGCGCGACCGGCAACGGGCGAGGCGTCTGCGTCTCTGGGGTCTGGCCGCGGCCGCGGCAGTCGTCCTCGGCGGCTGCGCGTCGTCGCCGGAAGCGTCCCGCGTCCCCGGCGAGCCGGGCGCCGATGTGGGCAACCACGGAAACCCAGTGGTCCTCGTTGAGCCGGCGGATCGTGACGAGCGCGTCTATTACGAAATTCCCTTTGAGGAGCAAGGGGCGAGCGAAGATACGTCGCAGTCGTAAGTCGGGAGTCGTAGGTCGTCAGTCGTGAGTTCCCGTCTGTCCAGTTTGAATCCGTCTCGTCGGAATGGCATGCACAGCGCGATGTGCTCAAACCGCGCCAGACCCAATGTCTCCACTCCCGACTCACGACTGACGACTCACGACTCAATCCAATGACCCTTTCCGCGGGCGCGCGCCGTCAGATCGATCTCCTCCTCGCGTCCCAACCGGAAACGGCACCCTGGCTGGGCGTGCTCTCTGCCGTTCTGGAGGAAGCGGCCGGTGACTCTGCCGGTACCCCCTGGGACACCGTCGCCGCGTCAACCGTGCTCCAGGCGGAACGCTCGGCCGGCACACCGGTCCTGGCTGGAGCGCACATCCCCATCGACGCGCCACTCGCCGATCGCTGGGTGCGTCGCGTGCTGGCCCTCGCTGCGGAAGCGGGTCCGGAGGCGATCGGCCTCCGCGTAGCCGCGAGCGACGTCACGCTCGACGCCCGGGCGTTCCTCGAGGCGGCGATCAATGCCGATGGCGACCATCTGGACGCCGTCGCTCGATCGCGGGACATCGATCCCGACGCCCTCGCCGCCGTCGCCGCACTGGCGGTAATGCCGCTCTTGCAGGCGCTGCGCCGTCGCTTCGGTCCTGCGCTCGATCCGCGCTGGGATGAGGGCTGGTGCCCCCTCTGCGGCGGCTGGCCGCATCTCGCCGAGCAACGCGGTCTGGAGCGGACGCGGCGGCTGCGCTGTGCCCGCTGCGGCGGCGACTGGGCGCAACCCGGCGTCCGCTGTCCCTACTGTGGCGTGGTCGGCCACGAGGCACGCGCCTCGCTCGTCTCCGAGCAGGATGGCGAAGCGCGCAAGGTCGAGACCTGCTCCGCCTGCCGCGGCTACCTCAAGAGCGTCTCGACCCTGCGCGCCTGGGCCGGCGACGAGGTGGCTCTCACCGACCTGGCGACGGTCGACCTCGACCTGGTCGCGCTCGAGCGGGACTTCGAGCGCCCTGAGCCAAGGCGCCTGGAGCCAGGTGTACGGGTGACAGGCTGATCGCTATCGGCTATCGGCTTTCCTACGACTCCCGACTTCCGACTTCCCGGCTTGCGGCCTCACGCCTTCCGCAGCAACTGAATCCAGGGTGTCTCGGCGCCAATGGTGGTCGACACACCGTGCCCGGGCATCACCGTCGTCGTCGCCGGCAGCTCGGCGGCGAGGCGGCGCATCGTCTCGTTGGTGACGGCCTGATCGGCGCCCGGGATCTCCGTCGTGCCATGCCCACCGGGGAAGAGGACGTCGCCGCTGAGGAGAATCTCCTCGCCCGGGGTACTGGCGTTGAACAGCCCGATGTGCGCCGGATCGTGCCCGGGCAGGTGCAGGACGGTGAAGGTGTACCCGCCCAGCGTCACCGTATCGCCCTCGTCGAGGGTCCCGCTGATCTGCACCGGTGGGATCTCCACCGGTGGTTCGCCGAAGTTTGCGGCCGGATTGGCCAGCGGTTCCCGGGCCAGCGGATGCGCCAGCAGCGGCACCCCGGTCGCCTCCTGGAGAGCCTTCGCGTCGAGGATATGGTCCCAGTGCGTGTGGGTGATGACGATCTGGCCGATGGTCCAGCCGCGCTGTGCTGCTTCCTCCACGATCTGGCTCGCGGTTTCGTGCGGGGCGTCGATCACCAGCGCATCCCCCGGCGCCGTATCGGCGACCAGGTAGGCGTTGGTCTGGATCGGTCCGCCGACGATAGTCACGATCTCGAGCGACATCTGCCTTCCTCCCTCCTCCACGACTGACACTGCTCGCGGCATTCTATGCGGTAACAGGTGGGCGCCCCTCCGTATTGACAGCACCCACCCCACGCCATACGCTACTAAAGCGTTTTAGAAAACCAGAGGCCATCGCGTGCGCGAGCAGCAAGTCACAATCCGTTCCGTCGCGACCGCGGCCGGGGTTTCGATGTCGACGGTCTCGAATGTC
>DASUQU010000156.1:0-2039 GCA_036280495.1 Thermomicrobiales bacterium
GGCAGCCGCCTCGGCGGCACTGGCCATGAGATCGACCTCGGCGCGCGGGAACAGGTGCGACAAGACCACCGCGGCGGACCCGGCGACCGCCGAGAAGCCAGACGGGTAGGATGGGTACGGCGGCGTGGGCAGGAGCATGTCCAAGTCCGGGTCGGCAGTAATTGGCCGCTCGGTCCAGTAGGTGTATTTGGCATCCCAGACGGCGATAACGGCATCGGCCTGGGCCACACTCATCAGCGCCAGCACGCGCGCCGTGTGGGCATCATCGAGCCGATTCCGCTCGATCAAATCGAGGGCGTAGTCGGTAAACGCGCCGAACGGTCCCTTGGTGTCCCAGTACTGGACGATGCGCACTTGCTCCAGCGTCCGGTTCGACGTCGCTTCCTGCACCGCCTCGAGTTCAGCCTGCCACAGGGGCGATCCATACTCAGGCGGCGGCGCCGGCCGAACAGCATCTCCGCTCGGCAGAACCCAGGTCTCCCAGGTCCCGGCCAATGGCTCGACTGGCGTCTCGACGAACCTGGGTGGGGTCGGCACCCAGTACCCCTCGCCGGTCAAGCGGCCGCTGCCATCCCATTTTGCGTCGGAGCCATCGGATTTACCTCGCGCTATCGCTAGGTCTCCGACCGCCTGCCCAAGAGCGAGGCCGGCCTCCACGTCACTCGGGTAGTTCGCCCCCGCCCAGAGGCGCGAGGTCGCGGCTTCCTCGGCCATTGTCTCGAAGCGCTCCGCTTCCGCGTCCGGAAAGAGGTAGGTGAGCACCGTACTTGCCGCTCCGGCCACAGCAGCATGGAGGGACGGGAAGGAGGAGCCGTCGGTGGTCACCCCTTCCATGGGCGTGAGGCTCGGATCGGCAATGGAGGGAGCCTCGCGTGTGTGTGCGGCCTGCGCGTCGAGCGTGGCCAGGACCGTGTCATACAGGGCGGTGCGGAGCAGGGCTTGGGTCCAGGCAATCCGCGGTCCGGAGAGTCCGAACTCATCGGCCAGATCAAGACCCACCAGCACCCACGGGATGACGGCCGGCCCGCTCCCCCACTGTGCCACAGTCGTGGCGGTCTCGTCCGTCCGCTGGCTCTGGTAGTCGAGCAGCTCGTCTGTCTCGTTCGACGTCGGGTCAGACGGGGCGGTGGGACGTAGCTCATCGACGGATGAGAGCAGCCAGGTGCGCCAGGTCGTGGGGTCGACGGATCCATCTTGTCGGGCACCGAGCGCGGGGGGCGTGCCGAGGCGCCAAAGCGCCGTAGCGGCAAGACCAGAGCCGACGACGGTACGGCGTGAAAGGCGCGGGGACCGAACGGATGACAAGTGTCGGGAATGACCCATCATGCACGCTCCTGTCTTCAATTCTTCGATCGCGCGTGGTCGTTGGAAGCCCCCCAATTGGCTAGGGGGTAACGGGGCGGGTCATTCCGCTCCGTGACGCCTTATAGTGAACTGAGTTCGAATCAGACTACACTAGCCAAACCGATTGTCAATCCCCTGCGCCGAAGCCCGATTTCTTGAGCAGCGTGGAATTCGGACCGGAACGGCATCTCGCTGGCACGTCCCGTGCGGCAGCCGCGCCTGATCCCGCTCGACTAGAGGTGCGCGGGATGTTCTCAATCTGGACGGTAATCGCCTCGACCGATGAGCAGAGACAACTGTTGCCCGGCCACGGCCCGAGAAGCAATTGTCGAGTCGGTAAGCGACGCGGTGGGAGGGAGCGAGTGGCAGAGACCAAGTCGCGCCGGTCCAGTAGTAACGTCGTGGTCGGCGTCGACATCGGCGGCACGAAGACTGCGCTGCTGGCATGGGATCTCACGACCAGCACGGTCCTGGCGCAGGATGTCTTCCCGACTCCTACCAGGATCGGTCCAGATGCAATGGTCGACCGTTTGGTGGCGGCCATCGATACGTTGCTTGCTGACCGCGGGCAGGAGCGAGCGAGCCTGCGAGGGCTCGGGGTTGCCGTGCCCGGTCTGGTCGATGCCTCGGCCGGGATCGTCCTGACTGCGGGAAACCTGGATGGCTGGTCGCAGGTGCCGCTCTGCGATCTACTC
>DASUQU010000157.1:0-8389 GCA_036280495.1 Thermomicrobiales bacterium
TGATCTCAGGCATACTCGGGCCAGTATAGCCAGGGGATCTCGACGCACCGGCCGGGCGGTGACCAGCGATCCCTACAGGACAGACCAGTATGTCGATCGTTCAACCGGCCCAGGGTTCGATCGTCGACGCCATTGGCGCAACTCCCGCTGTCTGGCTCGACCGGCTCGCGGAGGGTCTTCCCGGCCGCGTCCTGCTCAAGTTGGAATCGATGAATCCTGGCGGAAGCATCAAGGACCGCGCGGCGTTGCAATGCCTGCGCGACGCGGAGCGGGATGGCCGACTCCGCCCCGGGATGGTCGTCGTCGAACTGACGAGCGGCAACATGGGCATTGGTCTCGCCGTCACCTGCTCGATCATGGGCTACCGCATGATCGCCGTGATGAGCGAAGGAAACAGCCCCGAACGGCGTCAGCTTCTCGCGGCCTACGGCGCCGAGATCGAGCTGGTACCGCAAGCTCCCGGGGGAAAGCCCGGCCAGGTCAGTGGCGAGGATCTGGCACTGGTGGAGCTACGAACCGCGGAACTCGTCGACGAGCTCGGCGCGTGGCGCCCCGATCAATTCGGCAACCCCTCGAACCCGCGCGCTCATGAGCTGGGGACCGGACCGGAACTGTGGGAGCAGTCGGGTGGCCGCCTGGACGCGTTCGTCGCCATCGTCGGCACCGGCGGCACATTCATCGGCGTCGCCCGGGCGCTCAAGGCCCGTGACAACGCGATTCGCTGCCTGGCGGTAGAGCCCGCGGGCGCACAGGCGTTGGCCGGCCAGGCGATCACCCACCCCGCCCACAAGCTGCAGGGAGCGGGCTACGCGATGATCCCGCCGCAATGGGATCCAGCGCTGTGCGACGGGACGATCCCGATCCTTGACGACGACGCGATCAGCACCGCTCGCGAGCTGGCGCGGCGCGAAGGTATCGTCGCCGGGTTCTCGACTGGGGCAAACGTGGCGGCCGCTCTACGGCTGGCGACTGAGCCGCCCGGGCTCACCGTCGCCACGGTTGCCTGCGACACCGGTACGCGCTACTTGAGCACGGACCTCTTCGCGAGCGGCTGAACCGCGCCTTCGCATCTCTCTAGATCAGATTGGCCTCCGGAACTGAGAGGTAGACCGTGTTGTTTTCGACGCGGGCGATCTGGCCAGCTCCGGCAAAACGATCGTCGGCCAAGGACACGTCGATGTGGATGAATCCGACTCGCATGAGCTGGTGACGCGCCTGCTCTGGAAGACTACCCAGGTCATACGAGTCACCACCTATTCCGAAGAATCCCGGGTCGATGTCCTCCTGGCCCTCGTCCGTCGCCGCGTTCGGGTCACCCATCTTGACGAACTTGACTGTCCCGACTTCCTTGCCGGTCGAGTCGACAACCGTATCGCCGATCATGACGTTGCTGATAGGGCCGCCTTCGACCGTGTCCGAATACATTTCGCCGTCAACTGTGTTGTCGGTCGACATCGAAAGCGGATCGCGCTCGCTCATCGGTGACCCTCCTCTCTATCATCTGCGGTGACCCGTGCCGCCGGTTTGGACAGATCTTCCTGTTCTTAGGCGAGAGTCTCGTGGGCCGCATTCTGACCGCTCGACTGTGACTGCATCCTATCAGAATTTGTGGCAACGCCGACGACGCAGTGGAACGAACGAGAACCTAGCTCCGCGTGGACGCGATCAGGATGAGGGCCGCGCACAGCAGGAGCATCGCTCCAATGGCCAGCGCCGCCGTTGTCCAGAAGAATCGCGATTGGCGTGGCGGCTCGCTCGTTAGCACGTCGTTCGAACGGGCCTCGTCAGATTCCGTCATATGCTGAGGTTACCAGCCGGGAGCGCGGCACATGGCGCGGGCGTGAGCGAAGGAGCGAACCGTGATCCGGATCGACGGACTGGCCGAAGTCGTACTCAATGTTCATGATGCCTCGCGGGCCGTCGCGTTTTACGGCGATCTGCTTGGCCTGGAGCGGATGACCCCAGTGGACCAGCCGGGTCCGATCTTTTTTCGCACCGGCAAGGCAACCGATCGCGTTCCCTCGCTTCTCGTCCTGGTGCCACTTTCCCCGGGAACTCAGACCTTCGGCGAACCGCGAACGCTTCATCATTTGGCGCTGACCATCCCGGAGGCGAATTTCGATGAAGCGCGGGCAACGCTGACGAACGCGGGAATCGCGGTCCGCGACGGGAAGCATCCGGTGTTGGCGGTGCGCACCATGTACGTGACCGACCCCGATGGTAATGAGGTCGAGCTCATTTCCCCGGAGCCGGCCGGTTAGATCGCCGCTCCCAGGAGGGGCATCAGCAGCTTCTCCCATGAAAGGGATAGGATTTCTCGATACGGTTCGGCGGCGACGATCCGAATCAGACGGCGGTGCTCCTCGTAACGCTTGAAGTCGTCGTCGGTCAGCCCGACGACGTCGCGCCACGGCATCAGCGGTTCGAAGCCGACTGGCGGGCGTTCGAAAGCGACCCAGACATCCGAGCGCCAGCGCTCAGGCTTCGGGATGTCGATGAGGACCGCCTCGGCCGGTACGGGGTTGCCGGTCTCCTCGGCCAGCGCACTGGCGAGTCGCGTCTCGACGTCGCGTCGCGCCAGCGGATCGAAGAACAGGTTCCCGAGTCTGGCGTAGAGCTCAAACGCGCGCGACCCGATCTCGACGGCCCGCTTGTAGATCTGGCGGTCGCGCAGGCCACGCGCCAGTCGCTGCGTGGGGGGCGGCATCGCGTCGGAGGTCAGACGCGTCAAGAGTGAGTCGTCGTCATGTCCGATCAGCTCTTCTGGTTGGAGTGCGCCGGCGATGAGGGCTTCCTGTGTCGCGCGGAGCAGCATGACCATGCAGGCGCGGTTCGTGTGATGCCAGTAGACGTTGTCGAACATCTCCTGGCGCGCGTTGATCAGCGAGTGAAGCGGACTGATGCCCTTTTCGCCGATGGCGATGCGCAGAGTGACATCCCCTCCGGGCTGCTCGACTCTGGCGATCGTCAGGGCGTCGATCAAACGCGCGGTATCGACGCCGCCGTACGGTACGTTGCAGGCTCGGGCGTCGCGAGGCAAGTAATCCAACTTGTCCATATCGAGCGCGCCGGAAAGAACCCCGCGCAGCAGTCGGTCGGCAGGCGGCAGATCCGCGCCATTGGGATCGACGAAGTTCGCGACCCGACGCGGATCGATACCCCATGACTCTTCCAGAATGGGAGTGAGCTCCGCTCCCTCGATCAGTCGCCGGCCCCCGCGCTCGTGCGGAATGATCGGCGGTCCCAACTCTTCGATGGCGTGAGAAAACGGATAGTGCCCGATGTCGTGCAAGAGAGCTGCGGCGACAGCCACGCGCGCATCACGATCCGTCAGCCACCGACCGTCAGGGGTGCTTCTGAGGTGATCGATCGCGAGCCGAGTCAGATGCATGACCCCGAGAGAATGCTCGAAGCGCGTATGGCGGGCGCCCGGCCAGACTCGCGAAACGAACCCGAGTTGCTGGATGCGCTCCAGCCGCATGAACGGGGACGTGCCGATCAGGGCAATATCCGGCCCGCCCAGGGGAATCCGATCGTACAAGGCGTCGCGGACGGTGGTTTCGATCGGGAACGCGGTGGCCGGGATAGTTCGTGGTTCGGTCATGATGGCAAGGATAGACCGGTCCTTAGGTGCGGTAAGCGCGACCGCCCGCAGGCATGTATCCTCGGCGGCGCGAACGGAGCCAGGAGAGCGGGGACTCTAGTGCGTGGGCTTGCCGCAAGAGAAGAGGGACGCACGCAGGCGTCGCGTCTGAATGATGTCGCGGCGACAGACTCATCCTCCGCGCTGCCGCAACGAATCTCGCTTGCGATCCTGCTCTTCTCCTACTGGTGCGTCGACATCGTATCGCCGGCGCTGCCAGCCATCCAGGAGTCGCTGGCGCTGAGCGCGACCAGCGCGGGGCTCGTCTTCTCGGTCTTCTTCGCCGGGCGCCTCATTGCCAATTTGCCCGCCGCATGGCTCGTCGAGCGGACTGGACCCAAGTGGACTGCTGTCACCGGATCCGCTGCACTCTTGGTTGGGTCAGGGCTGGCGGCGGTGGCCACTTCGCAGTCGACACTGCTGCCAGCGCGCGGCATCCAGGGTGTCGGGGTGGCCCTACTGGCAACCGCCGGGTTGCTCTCTGTCCTGCGCGCACGTCCCGGTGGCGGTGCGGCGATGACTGCCTTCAATCTCTCCACGGGTGTTGGTGGTAGCGCAGGACTCCTCACGGGGGGCTACTTGACGGCGGAATTTGGTTGGCGAGCGGTGTTCTGGCTGTCGACAGTCATTTCCGGGGTGCTCTTGATTGGCTCGATACTGGCGCGGGTGCGGGCGACGGTCTTTCCGGCGAGACATGCGACCAGGGGAGAAACGAGCCCAACAGTTCGCCGATCTCGGTCCGGCGAGGTCGCGGCCGTGTCGGCGAATCTTCTCGTCTTCATCAACTATTCCATCTGGGTCGTTTCCCTTCCCTTGTTGGCGGCGGAGAAGTTTGGCTTCAATGCGGGTCAGGTCGGCATGATGCTGCTGTTTGTCAATGTCGTCCATCTCGCCAGTGCGGTTCCTATCGGTGGGCTCATTCGCAGGGCCGGCGCCGCGCGGGCGTTGGCAATCGGCTTCGGGATCGGTGGCTTGGGGATGCTCCTGGTGCCGGCGGCGCCCAGCGCGCCCTGGCTCCTCGCGCCTATGGCGTTGTATGCCGTTGGTCAAGTTGCTGGAAACAGCTCAGCCGGTGACCTCATCCTTCGCCTGGGAGGAGGAGGTGGGCGTGCGGTCGGCGCCGTCCGCCTCTCTAGCGACATCGGGCTTGTCGCCGGTCCGGCCGCCGCGGGTGCGCTCGCGGACGCCGCGGGTGTGGCAGCGCCGTTTGCTGTGCTGGGCGTCGTGGCGCTGGTGGCGATGGGGACGGTGGCACTTATTGCCCGTCAGTCGTCACGGTTGAGTCTTGCACGAGGATGTTGACGACATTGCTACGCAACGGAATCCTGACCACGGCCGAGCGAGATGAGGTCGAAAAATTCATCCGTGACAGCCGCTGGTCCCGTGCCCTGGTCGCTCGCTTCGTCGCCGGCGACCGGCTTGAAGACGCGCTACAAGTCGCGAACAGGCTAGCCACGCAAGGCTTGCCGACGACACTTGATCGGCTGGGCGAGAACGTTCTGACTCCAGAAGAGGCGCGAACAGCAGTCGAGGCGTATGCCGAGACCTTGCGGGAGATGGCAGCCGGCGGACTGGACCCCAACATCTCGGTCAAGCTGACCATGCTCGGTCTGGATCTCGGCGACGAGGTTGCTTACGACAAAATGGCGACACTTCTCGAAATCGCGAGGAGCGTCAATGGGTTCGTGCGGATCGACATGGAAGGCTCCGCCTACACGGAGCGGACCCTCGCCATCACCGAGGCTCTGCACCAGCGTTTTGCCGGGCTTGTGGGGACGGTCATTCAGGCCTATCTCCACCGCTCCGATCGAGATGTAGAGCGGCTGATCGACCAGAAGATGCGGGTCCGGCTGGTGAAGGGCGCGTACGCGGAACCGGCGAGTCTCGCCTTGCAGCGACCACGCGAGATCGACGCGGCCTTTGTCCGCCTGATGGAGCGCGTGCTCGAAGACGGCCGCTATCCGGCAATCGCCACTCATGACCCCGCGCTGGTTCGCGCTACCAAGGGCTTCGCGCTGCGGATGGGTATCGACGCGGCGCGCTGGGAGTTCCAGATGCTCTACGGCGTGCGTCGGGAGGCGCAGGCTGCTCTTGCGCGTGAAGGGTATGGCATGAGGATCTACGTGCCGTTCGGTGCCGATTGGTATCCGTACTTTGCCCGCCGAATCGCCGAGCGGCCCGCGAACATGCTGTTCGTCTTGCGTCAGCTGGCTTCTCGATAGTCGCTATCCCGCACAGCGCGCGTCCCCGGTCAGGCTATACTGATATGAAGTCCCACTTGGGGACTTCCCCAGGGCAAAGCAGCTCCTGGGGTGGTGGTGAGACCCGGAAGCTCACGTCCGTTTCAAGTGCAAGTCCGTGCAGGACATGGTGATGCGTGGCGTAGGCGACGAACCGGGGAGCTGCCAGAAGAAGGGGTGGTTTGACGATGAGCCGCGAGCGACGCCGGCTCTTCCGAGAGGAGGAGCAGACGGCGGAGCCGGGGCGCTTTGGGTGTCCGATGCTCGTCCGCGCACACTGCGGACCGTTGCGCGGGAGTGTTGAGCCGGTTTATCGATGCTCGTTAGCGTGGGCCCTCCATGGTGAAGACGACGTGATGCGTTGTCGTGCCACTGATGTGGTGACCGACTGCTGGAAAGTGCACCCTGAGCGTCTCCCGGCCGTGGCTGAGGTCGAGGTCATCGAGGTCGTCGAAGCGGCTCCCGTGAGAATCGCGGGAGACTGATCGATCACTCGATCCCGAACGAAGCGACCGCCTCCGCGCCAGCGCGGAGGCGGTTCCGTTTTTTGGCCCCACGTCACCGGTGCGGCGTCAGTTCTTGGGGGCTGATTGCTTGATGAATGCCTCGACGTCCTCTGGGGAGTGCTCGCGCAGGTCCAACGCCGGGTACTTCAGGTCCGGCGGAATGTAGAGATAAAACGTGAACCGAACTGGTTCGATACGCTCCTGGTCCGCCCACCAGTCGTAGAGGACTGGCAACCAGGCAAAGCTACGGGCGCGAACGCGCCAGAGCGCAACCGCGGCGCCGCGCTCATATGTCAGTGCCTCACCAAAATAGACCTCCGCGCCGGAGTCGCTCTCGATGATGCGAAGCACGTCGTCGTAAAAGCGCGGCGACCCTTTGAGCGAGAATCGCCAGCCATCGGTCACCGAGCCGCCCCGAGTGACCTCATCGAGCAGTGACCCAGAAGCTGGCTGTGATCCCGAGTTGCGACGCTTGCCGAACAGCGAAGCCATGCTTCCCCCATGCCACTCGGTAGTCGGGACCTGGCCCCACTCCGCGCAAGACCTCCGGCAAGCGATTGTACTCTGCTTCCGCTCGGCTAACCCGACCGAAGATGTGCAATATCTTGGCGATCTCACTTGTGGCAACGTACAGTGCGGCGGGTTTCACCATGCTCGATGCCTGGTGTCGCGAATTGCTCGGGTCGAGGAGTCGATGTGAAGGTCGGGATTCTGTTGCCGAGCGCCGAGACGGACAACGGGACGATCCTGCGCTATGGCGATATCCGCGACGCGACAATCCAGGCGGAGCGCGATCAGTTTGATTCGATCTGGATCGCCGACCATCTCCTCTTCGAGTGGGACGGGCAGCGCCGCGGTATCTGGGAGGGATGGACGTTACTTTCGGCTCTGGCCGAGGCGACAACTCGCATCGAGCTGGGGACGCTGGTCATGTGCACGGCGTTCCGCAACCCGGCCCTCCTTGCCAAGATGGCGGACGCGGTGGACGAGGTGAGCGGAGGTCGGTTGATCCTCGGTCTGGGTGCGGGTTGGCACGAGCCGGAGTTCTCGGCGTTTGGCTTCCCGTTCGATCATCTGGCCAGCCGCTTCGAGGATGCACTGCGCATCATCGCGCCACTGGTCCGCGGCGACGTCGTCGATTTCCAGGGAGTGTATGAACGGGCTGTCAACTGCGTCAGTCTGCCGCGAGGACCGCGACCGACCGGGCCGCCAATCCTGGTTGGAGCCTTCGGGCCCCGGATGCTGCGGTTGACGGCGGAGCTTGCCGATGCCTGGAACACGTGCTGGCTGGGACGCGCCGACGAGCTACCCGAGAAGCGTGCGGAGCTGCAAGCCGCCTGCTCCGATGTGGGCCGTGATCCCGCCACGCTTGAAGTCACCGTTGGCCAGATCGTGGCCTCTGCTGAGTCAGCAGACGATGGAGACGAATCTGATCGCGCCGCGCGGTTCGCGTTCACCAGCGCGGAGGAGCTGGCCGATCAATGGCGGGCATTCGAGGAGCAAGGCGTCGCCCACCTGATCGTCTGGCCGCAGCCTTTTGATCGCGAGCGGCTAGAGCTCGCGACGGCGGCGCTACGGAACTACCGAGCCGGGAGCGGTCAATGAGCCAGTCCCGCGACGACTTCGAGTATGTCAACGGCGTTCGCCTTGCGTATCGTCACTGGACAGGACCAGCGAATGCCAAGCTCCCGCCCGTCATCTTGCTGCACGGGGTGCTCCAGAGCGGGGAGGGCATGCGCCACCTCGCGGAGCAGCTCTCGCTCGACCGTGAAGTGCTGGTTCCCGATCTGCGGGGACGGGGGAAGAGCGATCGTCCGGAAGACGGCTACGACCCCGCGACGATGGCCGACGATGTCGCGGAATTAATCGATCGGCTCGGTATCGAACGGCCGGCGCTCATCGGGCGATTGCATGGTGGACTCGTTGCCTACCATCTCGCCGCGCGGCGCCCCGAGCTCATCTCCGGGGTCGTCCTGGGTGATGCCAATCCCGAGGTGACC
>DASUQU010000158.1:0-19211 GCA_036280495.1 Thermomicrobiales bacterium
GACAACCATCGCTGCCGATCGTTCCAACCGCTCGCCGATGACTTCGGCCGCTCGGGTCGCTACCGAGTTGCTCTCCCCATCCGGCAAGATGACGACCGTGACTTCGGGAACGAGACCGACCACTACCGGCGCGATCGACCGAGGTAACGCGGCCGAAATGATTCCCGCGCCGGACCGTCCCGCTCCGGCACAGCAAAGGGCCGCGGCGCCGGCAAATAGCGGCGACCCGGCCACGATGACTATGCCCCCAACGTTCCATTTATGCGCACCCGCCCGGCGGCGGGGGAGAACCGACTCAGCCCAGCTCTCGGAGATGATCTCGGCCACTGTCTCGATCTGCTTAACTCCACTCTGACGAGCCAATTTCGCCCTCGCAATCCCTGTTGCTCGACATCGCGTCGACCGCTTCTACATGCTTCGTTCCGACGACGAACGCCATCGCGTCGGTCCGGGAGTGGGTGAGCGAGACGTCGAAATTGACAAGGCCCAAGTGGGCGGCACGCTCCGCGGCGCTGCCGTGCAAGATCAACACCGGCTTCCCGCGCCGGTTTGCAAGGACTTCCATCTCGCGCCAGCGAATACCCCGAATACCGGTGCCAAGCGCCTTGGAAGTTGCCTCTTTCGCCGCAAAACGAGCTGCCAGTTCGGAAATCCGTGAACCGTAGCGCTCACGTTCCCGCTCGGTGTAAACGCGCCGCAGGAACCGATCGCCGAAATCGGCCAGGGCGCGCCGGATGCGGGCGATTTCGATGGTGTCAATGCCGACGGCCACCGCTCCACATCGCTCCGGATCCAGTTCGGGTTGATAGCGCTGCAATCGTTCTCCTGCCGCTCGGCCAGGATTGTACTCGGCGCGCGAAAGATCGCTGGAAAATGCCTGCATTGCCCCAGCAGAAAGGCTATGCCTCCACTCCACCCAGTACCGGACGATAGCGATCGAGGAAGGAAGCATGCGCGGCGGTGAACGCGCGCTGCTCAATTGCCTGCCGGAGCACCGCTACCTGATTTGCAAGAAAGCGCAGGTTGTGGATGCTGGCTAGGCGCAACCCGAGGATTTCTCCCGCGCGGAACAAGTGATGGAGATAGGCAGCGCTGAACTGGGCACAGGTGTCACAGTCACACTCCTCGTCGAGCGGTGCATGGACATCGGCGAACCGGCGCTGTTTGATGTTGACGCGTCCGGTTGGCGTGAACAGTGCTCCGTTGCGGGCCAAGCGGGTCGGCAAAACGCAGTCGAAGAGATCGACCCCTCGCGCTACGCCCATCCATAGGTCTTCAGGCGAACCGACTCCCATCAAGTAACGCGGTTTGTCGATGGGCAGAATCTCGGAAACGATATCGAGCATTTCGGCCATCACGGGTTTTGGCTCGCCGACGCTCAGCCCCCCGATCGCACATCCCGCAACGGCCGCCGAGGCAATCGCCGCCGCGCTCTCCCGGCGCAGATCGGGGTTCATACCACCCTGGCAAATGCCAAAAAGCGCCGCTCGCTCCTCGCCACGGGCGGCTGCAAACGCATCCACGCAGCGGGCGAGCCAGCGGTGGGTTCGATAGGTCGCGTCTCGCACGGAGCCGAGCTCTGCCGGCAGACCAACGAGATGATCGAGTGCCATGACGATGTCTGATCCCCAACCGAGCTGCAATCCCACCGCGCTTTCCGGTGTGAGCTCGCGGCGACTGCCATCGACGTGAGAGCGGAATGTCACCCCCGATTCGCGGACGCGCACGTTGCCGGCCAAGCTGAAAATCTGGAAGCCTCCACTGTCGGTCAGGATCGGCCCGGTCCATCCCATGAACCGGTGCAAGCCTCCAGCGGCGACCAGCGTCTCTAACCCTGGGCGGAGCATCAGGTGGTAAGAGTTTGCGAGAATGATCTGCGCGCCCGTGGCGCGCACCTCTTGCGGCAAAAGCGTCTTGACCGTGGCCTGGGTGCCCACCGGCATGAACGCCGGTGTTTCGACTACTCCATGTCCCGTTGACATCCGGCCGCGTCGGGCCCCGCTTCCCCGGTCGATCGTGAGTACTTCAAATTGAAACGGACGACGCATTCCACCGTCGGCCAAAGCAGCACCGTTGGGAATGCCGGCCGGAGAGCTGGAGACAGAAGTCAGATCGTCAAGAGCCAAATTCACGGTCGAGTGATGAGGATCGAGCAGAGGTCAGACGCCGTTCCGCTGCGCATACGCTGATGCCGCTCGCCGGCGGCGCACGCGGCTGATCGGATCGTCCGGGGCCGCTCCATTTGTGGACATTGACGAGCCATTCTTCACGGCCGGGAACTCGACATCGAGATCAAAGAACGAGACATCGGCCAGAGGATCGGCTTTCGTGGCGACCGGATGTGTCCCGGCCGCGATTCCATCGAGCTTGCCAACACGTCCGGTCTTCGCTTTCGCGCCGTTGGCAACATCCTTTGTCGACGACCTGCTCTTGCTCGGAGAAGTCGCCCCCGTCGGATTCGACGCCGTCGCGGCAGCTGTTCCCTTCTTGCCGGCGATACCCGACGACTTCTTCCCGTCGGCAATGGCCTTGGTCCCGGACTTCTTCAGATCACCGCGCGCGCTCTTACCAATCCCTTCGACTTCTTCCTGGATGCCTTGCATCTCGCGTTTGAAGGTCTTCTTAACTTCATCGACCTCGGCGAAAGTCTTTTCGAACTCTCCCGTGAGATCGGAGCTCATGCGCCGGAAGTCACGTACCCATCTGCCGACCTGTCCGGCAAGCTCGGGCAGGCGGCTCGGTCCAAAGATGACCAAAGCGACGACCAGGACGATGAACATTTCCTGGTATCCGATGCCGAACATGGGGGTGCACCTTCTCGGAGAGAAATTACTGCTCAGAACATCATGAATGAGCCGACGTGGCAGAATCGCGGCGAAAGTATAGCACCGGGTTGCGGCCGGCACGGCCTGAGAGGCGTCTTGCTTGTGAAGATTGTGGTGGGGCTGGGGAACCCGGGTCGGGAGTACGCCGCGACGCGGCACAACATCGGTTTTATGGTTGTGGACGAGCTTGCCCGGCGTCTCGCCGCCAGTGAACGACGCAATCGGTTTCGGTCCGAGCTTGTCGAAGCTTTTGATGGACAAGAAAAAGTCGTTCTCCTCAAGCCGCGCACGTACATGAACCTCAGTGGGTCCGCGGTGCGCGAAGCCGTGTATTGGTACAAAGTCCCAATCGACGATCTGCTTGTTGTCGTGGACGACATCGTCCTTCCCTTCGGCTCGATACGACTCCGCGCCAGGGGTGGCTCCGGGGGTCATAACGGGCTCAAATCGATCATCGCGGAACTCGGATCGGATGGATTCTCGAGGATGCGAATCGGGATTGGCCGGGGAACCGGGCATGCCACACGTCAAGTCCTCTCCCGCTTCACCTCTGACGAAGAGCGGGTTCTGCCGGGCGTGCTCCAAGGAGCAGCCGATTGTGTGCTGGAATGGGAGAGGAACGGCATCATCAACGCGATGAATCGCTGCAACCGCGCTCCCGAATCCGAGAATGGATCGTCACCACCGATTGAAGAACGCTAGCGTGTTGTGGCGCCTGTGCCTCTTGGTCGGGGCACGTACAATCGAATTAGCGCACTCGAATGAATGCACGGGAGAGGCTGGCCCTGGAAACGAGCGAGACGGCATCGAACCCCGAGCCCGCCGCGATCGAGCGGGTGATTGTCGTGGGTGCGGGAACGATGGGTAGCGGCATCGCCCAGGTGATAGCCCAGGCCGGCATCCCGACGACTCTGACGGATGCCGACATGGCGAGCCTGGAGCGGGGCTACGAGGGGGTTGCGTCGAGGTGGCAGCGACTGGTCGAGACTGGGCGACGCACTCAAGATGACGTCGCCAGTTTTCGCGCCAACCTCAGTCTTGGAACGGTCGCGGAGGCGGCTAACGCGAATCTCGTCATCGAAGCGATTGTCGAAAAGCCGGCGGCCAAATCTGCGCTGTTCGAGGAACTGGCGATGGTCTCGCCGACACAGACGATCTTTGCCTCGAACACATCTTCCATCTCGATCTCGACTCTCGGCCGTGCCTCGGGAAGACCGGATCGCTTCCTCGGACTCCATTTCTTCAACCCGGTGCCAGTGCTTCCACTCGTGGAAATCGTTCGAGGGCTCGAGACATCTGAATGCACGCTTGCCACGTCGGTGAAGTTCGTCGAAGCGATCGGGAAGACCCCGATCGTGGTCGGCGACTCGCCCGGATTCGTCGCTAATCGCATCCTCTTGCCGATGATCAACGAGGCGATCTTCGCTCTTCAGGACGGTGTCGCTCCCGCGGCGGCGATCGATGAGGTAATGAAGCTCGGCATGTCACATCCGATGGGTCCGCTGGCCTTGGCGGACCTGATCGGTCTCGATATTTGTCTCGACATCCTGGAGACGATGCACCGCGATTTCGGGGATGACAAGTACCGTCCGGCTCCGATACTCCGGCGCATGGTCGGCGCCGGGAAGCTTGGCCGCAAAGCCGGACAAGGATTCTTTGAGTACTGAGCATGGCGGCTGACCAACAAACGGCAGGAGATGAACCGACTGGAGCTGAATCTCGTGACGACCAGGATGCGCCGATCCGCATCCTAATCGCCAAACCTGGTCTCGATGGTCACGATCGTGGAGCGAAAGTGCTGGTGCGCGCACTCCGCGACGCGGGCTTTGAGGTCATCTACACGGGGCTGTTTCAAACCCCGGAGATGATCGCCTCTGCGGCCCTGCAGGAGGACGTTCAGGTCATCGGCCTCAGCATTCTCTCAGGGGCGCACATGGAACTCTTTCCCCGCATCATGGAGGCGTTGCGGGAACGCAGATTGGATGATGTTCTCGTCGTCGCCGGCGGCACGATCCCCAAGGCCGACATTCCGCGGATCAAGGCGCTGGGTGTGGCAGAAGTCTTCGGGCCCGGGACCCGATTGGCGACGATCGTGGACTTCATTCAAGCCAACGCGCCACGGCCGTCGCCGCTGTGGTGAGCGCCGACGATGTCCTCCTTCGCCTTCAGGGGCCGGACAGACGGGCATTGCCGCGCCTGGCGAGCCTGGTCGAAAACGAAGACCCGAGTGGTCTCGAGGCGCTGGATGCTCTTTTTCCATTGACCGGGCGGGCTCACGTGATTGGTGTCACAGGGCCACCCGGAGCCGGCAAGAGCACTCTCGTGGCCGCACTCCTCGGCTGCATTCGCGCGGCTGGTCGCCGGGTGGCGGTGATTGCCGTCGACCCGTCAAGCCCAATTTCCGGTGGCGCGGTCCTGGGTGATCGCATTCGCATGATGGATCGCTATGCGGACGACGAGGTCTTCGTCCGAAGCATGGCGAGTCGTGGTCGCCAAGGCGGGATCGCGTGGTCCACCGCCAGCCTCGTCCACGTCCTAGATGCAGTTGGCTACCCGGTGATACTCATCGAGACCGTGGGCACAGGGCAGGATGGTACTGATATCTCGTCACTTGCCGACACTGTCGTGGTAGTCGAGGCACCCGGGCTCGGCGACGGAGTCCAGGCAATCAAGTCCGGTCTGCTCGAGGTCGGCGATATCGTCGTCGTCAACAAGGCAGACCAGCCCGGAGCCGAGGACGCGCAACGGATCCTGCGGGCATCATTCGAGCTTGGGCACCCGAGTCAGGGTCGATCTGTGCCAGTTCTGCCGACGGTAAGTATCACCGGCTCCGGTATATCGGAACTACTCGCCGCGATTGACGAACACGATGCGTGGCTCTCGGAAAGCGGCCAGCGAAGCGTGCGACGGGAACGGGCCGCGCGGGCGGAAGTGCTATCCGGCTTGCGAGCCGCGCTCGACCGCCGCCTGGAGTCCGGGACCGCTCGGTCGGCCGAACTGGCTGCGCTCATCGCCATGGTAGCGCGCCGCGAACTGAGTCCCCGGCGTGCCGTGGACGCGCTGATTGGTGCGCTAGATTCGTCGGCCAGCGACGGCCCGATTGGCGATTAGTGCCGCAGTCGTGCCCGCACCGATCCCATTATCAATATTGACTACGACAAGACCCGGCGCACACGACTGAAGCATCGTCGTCAGTGCCCCCACACCGCCAGCGCCAAGGCCGTAACCCACTGAGGTCGGCAAGCCGATGACCGGGATGTCGACAAGCCCTGCCACGACCGAGGGCAGCGCGCCGTCCATGCCGGCCGCGACGACGATCACGTCAGTTCGTGCTGTGGCGAACCGCTCTAACGGAGCGACCAACCGATGCAAGCCGGCGACACCTACATCCCACGCCTCCAGCACGGTCGCGCCCATTTCCGCGGCGGCAAGCGATGCCTCGGCTGCGACCGGTATGTCGGAGGTGCCAGCAGTCAATATTCCAACGACGCCGCCGCGCACGGGGCGCTCAGCTGATGGCCGAGACGCGACAAGCGCCCTTGCCACTGGATGTGGCTCGACACAGATCGCTGGTTCAAGCGCACTCTGTATTGCTCCGATGTCCTCCGGTCGTATCCGGCTGGCCAGTGCCCGGCCATTTGCCTCGACGAGCTGCCGCAAGGCCTCGATGACTTCCACACTGGTCTTGCTGCCGGCAAAGACGACTTCGGGAATCCCGGAGCGGCGCATTCGATTGGCGTCGACGCGAACAGACAGCTGGTCTTCTGCGTTCGACCCGAGATCTTCCCTCTTGGCGCGGTTAAGTGCTTCGCGAAGATCGACAAACGGCGACTGCTGTGGAGGCTCGCTCATTCTCCCGGCGCCTCCGCCAATGCGCGCTCGATCGCCTCACTCATCGGCACCGAGGATGTACCCGGAGCCAGCACCGCGAGGAACTCGATGTTCCCGGCTGGACCTCGCAGCGGCGAAGCTGTCAGCCCGGCAATTCCTAGTCCGAGCTCGTCCGCGGTTCGAAAGAGGTTTTGCAGAACGCGACGGTGTGTGGCTGGTTCGCGCACAACGCCTCCTCTTCCCACCTCGGCGCGCCCCGCCTCGAACTGCGGTTTGACCAGAGCGACGATTTGACCGTTGTCGTTCAGGAGGTTCCGGGCGGCAGGTAACACGAGCCCGAGGCCGATAAACGAGACATCGATAGTCACCATATCGATGCGCTCCGGCAGCGACTCGAGATGACGGACGTTCGTCCGCTCGATGACGATGACGCGGGGATCGGATCGCAACCGAGTCGCGAGCTGCCCGTACCCGACGTCGATCGCATAGACTCGCGCCGCTCCATGTTGCAATAGACAGTCGGTGAACCCGCCTGTGCTCGCGCCGAAGTCGGCGGCGACGCGGTCGCGTACCGCGATTTGAAACTCGGACAACGCATGCTCAAGCTTCTCACCGCCACGGCTCACGTACTTTGGCGGCGCCTTGAGCGTAACGTCATCGCCGCTGTGGATAGTGACTCCGGCTCGCGTGACGGTCACCCCATTGACCAGGACATCGGCGGCCATGATCAATGCGCGAGCCCGCGAACGGTTCTCTGCGAGGCCGCGCGCGACCAGCGCTTCATCCAGGCGTCGCCGCGCGCGCACCTCGACCGACCGGTCGTTGACTGGCCTATGCGCCAAGGCGGGACCGGAACGGCGCGGTCTGGACGTGGCAGATGGCGATTGCTAGTGCATCCGCAGCATCATCGGGATGCGGGGCATTCGCTAAGCCCAGGATCAATCGGACCATCTCCTGTATTTGGGCCTTGTCGGCCTTCCCATAGCCAACCACGGCCTGCTTGACTTCGGATGGAGCGTATTCCGCGACAGGGATGTCGCGCTGCGCTGCGGCCAGCAGGACCGTGCCCCGCGCCTGGCCAACCGTCATGGCCGTCGTGACATTCTGAGCAAAAAATAGCCTCTCGACCGCCACCGCGCTCGGGCGGTGGCGGTCGATCAATTCACCGACCGCCGAGTAAATCGTGAGTAGGCGCTGCGCCATTGGCTCGTCGGGGTCGGTCACGATGACGCCGTAATCGATCGCCTTTGGATCCGGTTCGCTCTCGATCACTCCGTAGCCGAGGCGGGCCGTGCCCGGGTCGAACCCGATCGCGATCACGCTCGCCTCCCCACTCGCTACATGGCCGTGGCCAGCACCTCGTCGTCGACGTCGACATTTGTGAAGACCTCTTGCACATCGTCGAGGTCCTCCAACTTTTCGACGAGCCGGATCAACTTGACTGCGGCATCCGGTTCAGGCGCTACCAGTGCCTTCGGACGCATCGTCAATTGCGCGTCCTCAACCACGTAGCCCTCGGCGATAAGGGCCTCACGAGTCCGGTGCAGGTCGGTCGGGTCGGTATAGACGAGCAGAGTGCCATCTTCCGTTTCGACGTCGCTGGCTCCGGCATCGATGGCGACGAGCGCAATTTCATCTGGATCATTCGAACCGATGGGCACCTCGATCACGCCCATCTGGTCGAACATCCAACCGACGCTGCCATTCTCACCCAGCGTTCCACCGGCTCGTGTAAGTACTGCCCGCACTTCGCCGACGGTTCGATTCTTGTTGTCAGTTTGAACCTGGATCATCAGCGCCCCGCCCCCGGGTCCATAACCTTCGTAAAATATCTCTTCGTACTGGTCGGCCGATCCAGAACCGACGGCGCGCTGAATCGCGCGCTCGATGTTGTCCTTCGGCATGTTGGCTGCCTTGGCCCGGTCGACCGCTAGACGGAGACGGGTGTTCGCATCAGGATCGGGCAAGCCTTGGCGGGCGGCGATCGTGATTTCTCGTGCCAACTTGGTGAAAAGCTGGCCGCGTTTCGCGTCCGCCGCGCCTTTCTGCCGCTTGATGGTCGACCACTTGGAATGCCCGGACATGGTGCCGCTCCTTGGCCCTAGAGCTCTCGTGTCATCGTAACGGATCAGTATAGCCAGCTCCTTGCTCATGATCTGCGGCCGATTTCTCGGTAACCCGCTTGAAATATGGGCAAAGCTCCGCTAGACTGCGCGTATACACGAGGCCATCAGCAGGATTCGCCCGCGCAAGTGCCGCGGAGTGAGCGGACAATGCCAGCCCGCACTGGTCGCCACCCACCCATAGCCCGTTAGCGCCACCCTCCGCTCTTGAGCGGTGGGTTTTTATTTGCCGTTCGCGCCACGCCCACGCCCAAGCGCATCGTGTCGAGGCCGCGCGTCGTCTGGAAATGGTGACAGAGGCGATGGTCACGAACCTGATCGATAAGGGCAGAGACCAGGGATACCTTCTTTCAGACGAGGTGGTGGCCGCGTTCCCGAACGCGGAAGAGCACCTCGATGTTCTCGAGGAGTTCTACTCCTCCTTGGTCGCGGAAGGTATCGAAGTCCTCGATCAAGCCCCGCTGAAGCCGGTCCCCCGTCCCCGCGGGTCAGCACCAGAGCGTCCCGTGGATCGGGCGGCATACCCTGAAGACCTGGCGTCTGGGGTTGGAGATTCGGTTCGTCTTTATCTGCAAGAAATCGGTGACACCGATCTCCTGACGATGCAAGAGGAAGTTTGGCTCTCCAGGCGCATGGAGCGAGGCAAGATCGCGGAAGAGCTCTTGCTGGACCCGGATCTCAGTCCAGAGAAGCGTGCCGAGCTCGATGCCGACCGGCTTGACGGCGAGCTCGCCCGAGCCCATTTGATCCGCGCAAATCTCCGGCTGGTCGTCTCGGTTGCAAAGAAATATGTTGGTCGCGGTCTCTCCTTTCTCGATCTCATCCAGGAAGGCAACATCGGTCTGATGAAGGCGACCGACAAATTCGACTACAAGCGCGGCTTCAAATTCTCGACCTACGCAACCTGGTGGATTCGGCAAGCTATCACCCGCGCGATTTCTGACCAAAGCCGCACGATTCGGCTGCCAGTCCATGTCGGGGAAACAATCAATCGGGTCAAGAAAACGGGGCACCGACTGCAGCAGATCCTCGAGCGAGAGCCAACCCAGATCGAGATTGCCCGCGCCATGGATGTCACCGATGACAAAGTGCGTCAGGTGCTGGACGTCTCCCGGCATCCGATCTCGCTCGAAGCGCCGGTTGGGCAGGAAGGTGACGCGTTTCTCGGGGATTTCATCGAAGACGAATCGATGCCGCACCCACTGGAGCTGGCTTCGCACGAGTTGTTGAAGTCACAGATCTGCGAGGCTCTAGCCAAGCTCACCGAGCGGGAGCGCAAGATCATCGTCTTGCGCTTCGGGCTCGAGGACGGTCGATTCCGAACACTCGAAGAAGTGGGCCGTGAGTTTGGCATTACCCGCGAGCGGATCCGTCAGATCGAAGCCAAGGCGCTTCGCAAGCTCCGTCATCCAAGCTACAGCCGAAAGTTGCGGGGGTACCTCGAATAGTCAGCGAAGCGCTGATCGTCAGGGCCAGATTCCGCTGATAACGTGCGGCAAGTGTTCGGCCGTCACGATTGTGGAGCCGAGAAAATGAGGGATACGTTGTGCCCGCCGAATCCCATCGAATTGCTCATGACGTGGTTGACGGTGGCGCGGCGAGCAACGTTGGGTACGTAGTCCAGATCGCAGTCCGGATCCGGAGATGTCTGGTTGATCGTCGGCGGCAGGATTCCATGCTCAATGGCCTTGACCGCGATTGCCGCCTCCAACGCCCCGGCGGCCCCCAGCAAGTGGCCGGTCATTGATTTCGTCGAACTTATCGCCACGCGATAAGCCGCGTCACCGAACGCGGTCTTTATCGCCTGAGTCTCGAATTTCTCGTTTAGCGGTGTCGACGTTCCGTGAGCGTTGATATAGTCGATCTCTTCCGGACGGAGGCCGGCCTCGTCAAGCGCCAAGGTCATCGCGCGTGCCGCTCCGCTCCCGCCCGGCGCAGGCTGGACCATGTGGTTCGCATCGTCCGTCGTCCCATATCCAGTCAGGACCGCCAGCACAATCGCCCCACGTCGCGCGGCATGCTCGGCGCTCTCCAGGATGAGCGTGGCCCCGCCCTCGCCGAGCACGAACCCGTCACGCTCTGCGTCAAACGGCCGGCTGGCCGCCGTTGGTTCGTCATTCCGGGTAGACAAAGCACCCATCGCGTTGAATCCCGCAACCACCATTCGCGCGAGAGGCGCCTCACTCCCTCCCGCGATAATGACGTCGGCCTGCCCTCGCTTGATGATTGCCGCCGCCTCTCCGATCGCGTGAGCCGAGCTGGCACAAGCCGAGACAGGAGCAAAATTTGGTCCCCGCGCCCCAGTAGCGATGGCGACCGTGCCTGAGGCCATGTTGCCGAGGAACATCGGCATGAAGAACGGGCTCAGGCGATTTGGACCTTCAACGAGAACCGTCTCCATTCCGGCGTCAAGAGTTTCCGCGCCCCCCATACCCGACCCGATGAGCACCCCCACCCGATCGGCATTTCCATCATCGATCTTCAGCCCCGCTTGCTCTAGAGCCTCCAGCGCAGATGCGACTGCGAAATGTGAATAGCGATCGGTCCGCCGCACGTCCTTTCGTCCCATGCGAGCGACTGGATCGAAATCCTTGACCTCTCCGGCGAACGTTGTCTGGTATCCGGTGGGGTTGAAACGAGTAATTGGCGCGATTCCGGACTTACCGCCGACCAAGGCTTCCCAGGTCGCCCCTGCATCGTGACCAATCGGCGACACGGCGCCAATTCCAGTAATGACGACTCGTTGCCCCGGTTGATTGGGAGAACCTGTGCCGGTCATCCTCTCTTCCTCGCGATCTCGATCCAACCCCTTCATCCTACGATGATGACCGCGGAAGCGACCAACACTACAGTGCAAGTTTTCCGCTCTTTGCGTCACGACTCGGCACTCTGCGGCGTCCGTACACCTTGGTTGTCCGATCGCCGGCCGGATGATAACCTCGCTTTGGCCGATCCTGCGGTGTTCGTGTTGCCTTAGCTGTCTTGAGCCAACAAAGAGACAGTCGGGAGCCGCGCTCCGGGGTCCTATAACACCGGCGATGTGGCACCCACCTGCGAAAGCAGGTTCAAGGCACCGGGGCACACGGCACAGGCGGGTGAGGCCTCACCTCTTCCGAGGCGCTTCGGAGCAATTAGGAGCCAGAGCCAGAGCGCGTGATCTACTTTATTCACGGACCAGATCGACTGCTTGGCCGCGAGGCCGTCCTCGCCATCGCCTCCGAACACGATCCATCCGGCTCGAATACCACGTGGCTCGATGGTCGTGAGACTTCGTTTGCTAGTGTGGCGTCGGCAGTTGGCGCCGCTTCGTTCTTCGATCTACCGCGCATCGTGATCGTCACAGACCTGCTTGCCCGTGCAAGCCGGGAAACTGAGACGGGCGAGTCAACCGGCGAAGTTGACGAACGAGCTGGACGAGGCCGCACGGAACTGGAATCCCTCGTTTCGGCCGTGCCCGAGTCTCACCATCTGATCATTTTCGAACCGACGCTGACCTCTGTGCCCGCAATTCTCAAGAAGGCCGCAACGGGGCTCAAGGTGGTGGCCGGCGAGCCACCGCGTGGACCCGCGTTGATAGCTTGGATCAACGTCGCCGCGCTCCAGATCGGAACCCGCATCGATCGCCTCGTCGCGCAACGACTGGCCGAAACGCTCTATCCGCAGACCTGGCATCGCAAACCGAACAATCCGCGATACGATCGCCCTCCCGACCTCGCGCATCTCAAAGCCGAAATCGAAAAACTGGCCCTTGCGGCGCACCCAGGAGAGATCACCATCGACCATCTTGCATCGCTGACGCCGTCCGCACCGGACCAGCGCGTGTTCCGATTCCTGGATGCCGCGCTCACGGGCGACTTGCGCACCGGGCTGGATGAGCTAGAGGGTCTTCTCGCGGGCGGCGAAGAACCCGCGATGCTCCTGGCCCAGCTTCTGGGTCAGGTAGAGCTGGCAACCGTGGCGGCCACCGCGGGTGGCAAGAATGCCGACACCGTAGCGCGCGACCTCGGGTCAGTCGCTCCGGGCCGTATTTCGTCCATTTTGGCCACGATTCGAGAGCAGCCTCCTCATGTGCTTAGCACAGTCGGAGCTGCCGCCCGGGCAGATCGCAATCTCAAGACCGGGCAGGTGCGGAAACCGGAGGACGCCCTGCGCGATCTCGTGCTCGCGCTCGCAACGTTGAAGTCGGACACATCACGTTACGGCTCCGTATGAACCGGCATGATCTGAGGACCGGCGTTTGCGGCGAGGGATCCTACGCCGACGCGGCCTCGAGTGCGTGGTACTTTGCCATCAGTCGCGACTTGCGACGAGCCGCGTTGTTCTTGTGGATAACATCTTTGTCCGCAACGCGATCGAGCACGCTCACCGCTTCCAATATGGCAGCCTCGGCCGCGCTGCGGTCGCCGGACGCAATGGCCGCTTCGGCCTTCTTCACAAACGTCCGTGCTTCTGTACGCAGCGGTTTGTTCTCTTCGCGACGCCGCTCGGCGACACGGATTCGCTTCTTCGATGACTTTGAGTTAGCCAAGCTAGTCAATCCTCCGCAAATCGAGAGCAAAAAATGACCCGTTGCCGAGGCAACGGACAGTACATCGTACCAAATTCGCCCGTCCGACTCAAGATGCGAACGCCAGACGCTCAGCCCGCTGAAGTCGAACCTCAACACCCAACGCCCACCTTAGACTCGACAGAGTGGCCGGGCTGGCCGCATGTGGGGCCACCGGTGACTGAGCGTGAGTGGGGATCCCGCCGCCGGCGCCATTCACTTTTCAAATCAGCCGGGATCGTCGCCGGCGCCTTCGTCGTCAGCCGACTCTTGGGACTTGTCCGGGAAATTGTGCTGGCACGCCAGTTCGGCACTTCGGAAGCCTTCAGCGCCTATGTTTCGGCGTTTCGCATCCCGGACCTGATCTTCCTGGTGATCATGGCCGGAGCGTTCGGTTCGGCTTTCATTCCCGTATTCTCCGGATTTCTGGGGAACGGCGAAGACGAGGCCGCCTGGAATCTCGCGTCCGTAATCTTAAACATCTCGGGAGTCCTGGTCTTTCTGACGGCGACTGCCGCTTGGGTATTTGCGCCGGAACTCGTGCGATATGTCGTCGCCCCGAGTGCCAGTAGCGCGGCACAGCAAATCACCGTCGATTGCATGCGCCTCCTCCTCCTCTCCCCTGTCTTCCTTGGATTTGGCATCGCCGTCAAAGGCATCCTCGAAGGTCAGGACCTTTTCACGCTGCCGGCCCTTGCGCCCATCGTCTACAACGCGGCAACCATCCTGGGCGCGCTCGTTCTCGGGCCGCGCATCGGTGTTTACGGAGTGGCTATCGGCGTCGTCGCCGGTGCAATGGGCTTCCTTCTGGTCGAGATTCCCGGGCTCGTGCGATCCGGAATGCACTATTCGTTCTCATTCAACCCGCTGACTCCAGGAGTTGGAGAGGTAGCGCGCCTCCTCGCCCCCCGTCTGATAGGCCAGGCGGCGTTTCAGCTGAACTTCATTGCCGTCACCAACCTCGCCTGGCGCACGGGTGAGCAGAGCGTTTCAGCGCTGAACTATGCCTGGCAACTCCTGATGCTCCCCCACGGTGTCCTCGCGTTGTCGGTTTCGACCGTGATCTTGCCAACTCTGTCGAGGCTCTGGCAGGCGGGGGACACGACCGCATTCCGCGCCACTCTCGGCAACGCTTTGCGTCCGCTCTTCTTTCTGTCGCTTCTGGCCGCGGTGATTCTATTCGCGTTTCGGCTACCGATTGTGCAGACGCTCTTCCAGACCGGCGCGTTTTCGGCTGAGTCGACTTCACTTGTTGCGGCCCCACTGGCCTTCCTGGCCGCGGGCCTTATCAGCTATGCCCTGGTAGAGGCGCTGGCACGCGCGTTCTATGCAATGCACGATACGCGAACGCCCGTCATTGCCGGTATCGGAATAGTGGCATTGAACATCGTTGTCGGTGTCGTGCTCCTCGACCAATTAGGCTATCTGGCACTTGCTCTGGCATTGAGTCTGAGCACGACGGTCGAGGCGATAATCTTGATCGTTGTTCTCCGCGGCCGAATAGGCGGCGCCTCGGAGAACACTCGGGTCTGGCTGCTCAAGGTCGCCGCGTGCGCGGCGGTCGCCGCGTTGGTGGCTGCGGGTCTGGCTGATCCACTCGCCGAAGCGACGAAGCCGGGAAATGGGCCGCGGCTTCAACAGATCGTTGTCTTTCTGCTCGCACTTGGCGTCGTCGTGATCGTCTACCTCGGCAGTGCCTGGATACTGCGACTTCCCGAGGTATCGGAAGTTCTCGGTCATTTGGCCCGGCGCATTCCACCACTGCGTCGCCTCGCGGCCCCCACGCGCCGATGACTGACCTCCCGGTTGCCCGCCTGTCAGCCGACGCGACAACCGTGGGCTATACTCGGCGACTGGCATCGGGCGGACGTACGACTCAGGCGAATGAGCGAAGAAACGTCAACGAAGACCGCGAAAGTTCGCAACTTTTCGATCATCGCACACATCGATCACGGTAAATCGACCCTCGCCGATCGGTTGCTGGAACAAACCAATACCGTCTCCCAGCGTGAGATGAAAGCCCAGCTTCTCGACTCGATGGATCTCGAGCGGGAAAAGGGCATCACGATCAAGGCGCGCGCCGTGCGCATGAGTTACACGGCCCGGGACGGCGAAACGTACCAGCTCAATCTGATTGATACGCCGGGGCACGTCGATTTCTCGTACGAGGTGAGCCGCAGCCTGGCCGCGTGTGAGGGAGCACTTCTCGTCGTCGATGCCGCGCAAGGGATCGAGGCACAGACGATGGCGAACGTTTACCTGGCCCTCGAACAGGACCTGGCCATCGTTGCCGTCATCAATAAGATCGACCTTCCCAGTGCCGATCCGCAGAAGGTGGCAGCGGAAGTCGGGCAACTCATTGGGCTTCTCGACGATGAGATCGTCCATGCGTCCGCGAAAACTGGGCTCGGCGTCGAAGAGATCTTGGAAGCAGTCGTGCGTCACATGCCGCCACCGCGCGGCAATCCAACAGACCCGGTGCGGGCCCTCATCTTCGATTCCCACTACGATCCGTACAAGGGCGTCATCGCGTACGTCAAAATCGTCGACGGTCGCATCGCGTCAGGCGATCGCATCCGTCTGATGGCGAATGGGAAGGAGGTCGAACTCCTTGAAGTGGGTTACTTCGACCCCGAATTGCACCCGGCCGTAGCACTCGGTACAGGCGAGGTGGGGTACATCGCCACCGGACTCAAGGTCGTGCAAGACGTTCGGGTCGGCGATACAGTCACGTTGGCGTCCGACCCAGCCCGCGAGCAACTCCCTGGCTATCGCCCGGTGAAACCGATGGTATTCGCCGGGTTGTATCCCGTGGAAAGCGAAGAGTACCCCATGCTCAGGGACGCCCTCGAGCGCTTGCGGTTGAACGACGGGTCGCTGACTTGGGAGCCGGAATCGTCTGATGCGCTCGGTTTTGGCTTTCGCTGTGGCTTCCTCGGATTGCTGCACATGGAGATCATTCAGGAGCGTCTGGAGCGCGAGTATGGAATTCAGCTCCTGGCCACAGCTCCCAGCGTCGAATACGAGGTTCAGTTGCGAGGCGGGCCGGTACTACGTATCGACAACCCCTCCGATCTGCCCTCTCCCGGTGAGATAGAGGAAATCCGCGAGCCGTGGCTCGACATCTCCATCATCGCTCCAGCCCGCTATATCGGCGCGGTAATGGACCTCGTTACAGGGCGGCGGGGCGACTACCGCGAGCTCATCTACCTAGATCCGGACCGGGTCCAAATTAAATTTGAGATGCCGCTCGCGGAGTTGATAGTGGATTTCTATGACCAGATTAAGAGCCGCACGCAGGGATACGCGTCTCTGGACTATGTATTCAAGGACATGCGTGCGTCGGACCTTGTCAAGCTCGACGTTCTCGTCAACGGCCAGCCGGTCGATGCACTGTCACTGATCTCGCACCGCGACGACGCTTACGCTCGTGGCCGAGAACTCGTGGAAAATCTTCGCGGGCTCATCCCGCGCCAGCTGTTCGACGTTCCCGTACAAGCATCAATCGGCAGCCGCATCATTGCCCGCGAGACTATTCGGGCCATGCGAAAAAACGTCCTGTCGAAATGCTACGGCGGAGATGTGACACGGAAGCGCAAGTTGCTTGAGAAGCAAAAGGAAGGTAAGGCGCGGATGAAGCTCGTCGGCAACGTCGAGATCCCGCAAGAGGCATTCCTGGCGGTTCTCAGTCTTGGCGCAGACAAGGCAGCAACCAAGGTATGACCTCCCGTGCATCTCGCATAACCATTATTGGCCTCGGACCTGGCGACCCGGCGCTGCGCACAGTCGGCGCCCAGCGCGCGATCGACGCGGCAGATCGAATCATCCTGCGGACACGAATCCACCCCGGTCTTGACGATCTTGCGACCGATGTCCGGGTGACGGACTGCGACGACCTTTATGAGAGCGCCACCGATTTCGACGTGCTCTATCCGGCGATTGCGCGCCGGGTATTGAATCTCGCGCAGGCGGGTGGGGTGCTGGTGTTTGCGGTTCCCGGGCACCCTCGTATTGGCGAACGGTCGGTCCCACTTGTAGAGGCCGGTGCACGCGAACTCCGGATCCCCGTTGACATCCTGGATGCTGTCAGCTTCCTCGATGTGACCGCCGGAGCCCTCCGGGTCGATCCCCTCGCTCGAGGTCTCCAGACGGAGGATGCAGAAGAGCTCGCACAGATCATCACGGACGATCCATTTGCTTCCGGACAACTTGGCATCGATCCGACCCGGCCCTTGCTCGTCGCGCAGCTCTATAACAAGGAGCTCGCATCCGTCGTCAAGATCGCGCTCTCGCGGGTTTTTCCCGATGATCATTTTGTGGCACTCGTCCGAGCAGCGGGTATTCCGGGTGAGCAGACCATCAAGGAACTTCCTCTCCACGCACTGGATCGTCAGGACCTCGACCACCTTACGAGTCTGTGGGTGCCGCCAATGGCACCATTGGAAGCAGTTCGATCCCCGGAATCGCTGGCCCGCCTCGTTGCTCGCCTGCGGGCTCCCGGCGGGTGTCCCTGGGACCGCGACCAGACGACCAAGTCACTGCGTAACGCGGTGCTGGAAGAAGCGTACGAGGTCGTGGACGCCATCGACACCGACGACCAGGACGGACTAGCCGAAGAGCTCGGTGACTTGCTCCTCCTCATTACGATGCAGGCTCAGATCGCGGAGGAGAATGGAGAGTTCCGCATCGAGGATGTTTTCGAGGGCGTCAGCCGCAAGTTGATTCGGCGTCATCCGCACGTTTTCGGTTCGGTTTCCGCCACCACTCCCGATGCAGTGATCGCAACCTGGGAAGGCGTCAAAGAGAGGGAGAGGGCCGAGAAAGGCTACGCTGTGACGAATCCGAGCTCGATCGACCGTCTACCCCGCGCGATGCCGATAACGCGAAAGGTCGTCGAGATCCTGGCGCCGCGAACGAGCTTGGCGGCCCCGCAGGATCCGGATGCGGGACACGACTTGCTGGCGGCAGTCGGGGCGCTGATAGATCGCGGTATCGATCCAGAGCTTGCGCTCGAAGCGTCGCTGCGGAATTTGGTCGACTCGAGGGTCAGCATTACGGGGATTTCGGCAGCCGCCGAAAACGAAACTGAGCAAGGGAGAGAATCCGCGTGACGGTTCCCCACGACGTCGATTCATCGGCGATCGGCCGGTTGACCTGTGGTGCGCTTCGACTCGACGACGCTGGGCAAGACGTCACGTTGCGGGGGTGGGTCAACCGACGGCGCGACCTCGGCGGCCTCATCTTCGTCGACCTGCGCGACCGGTATGGGTTGACACAGGTCGTCTTCAACCCCGAGATCGCACCAGATGCACATCGGGCCGCCAGTGATGTTCGCAGTGAGTATGTGCTCGAAGTCCGCGGCATCGTCCGAGAACGTCCAGAGGGAACGCGAAATCCGAAGCTTTCGACTGGCGACATCGAGGTCGAGGGCCATGGACTGCAGGTGCTCAACGTCGCGAAAACGCCGCCATTCGAGATCACACAGTCGGCTGAGGTCGATGAATCGGTCCGGCTGCGCCATCGCTACCTCGATCTTCGCCGCTCCCGCTTGCAGGCGAACTTAGTGCTGCGGCACGCGGTCATTCGACAGATGCGCGAGTATCTCTCTGAGCGTGGGTTCGTCGAGGTCGAAACCCCTCTCCTGATCAAGAGCACTCCTGAGGGCGCCCGGGACTTCCTGGTGCCCAGTAGCAGCTTTCCCGGGAACTTCTACGCGCTACCCCAGTCCCCACAGCAAATGAAGCAACTCTTGATGGTGGCGGGTTTGGACCGGTACTTCCAGATTGCGCGGTGCTTTCGGGATGAGGCGCAACGCGCCGACCGGCAACCAGAGTTCACCCAGCTCGACATTGAGATGACATTCGTCCAAGAGCGTGATGTCATGGC